>CAYWMF010000407.1:0-1000 GCA_964459175.1 uncultured Oscillospiraceae bacterium | reverse complement strand
GTCGCCGACCATCGCCATCAGTTCTTCGATGGGTTTCTTGGCAGTAATAATCATAATGTTGTCTCCTTTTCGACGGCCTGTAGGGGCCGATCAAACAGATACTGATTTACTTATTTAGGATACAGCAAAACATAGAAGAAAGCAAGTGCCTGGGTGTGATTTTGTGTGTTTTTTTGTGGAGTTCTGTCAACAAGCTCTGCGCTTTGGGCTTTATTTACAAATTGTTCAAGGGCCTTCGATTGAAAATCCATCCGGAGTGTGGTACAGTTATAGGACCTATGCAAGGAGGGGAATGCATGAAGCGACGCTGGATCACCGCAGCGGTGGCCGCCTTGATGCTGGCCGGGATCGTGTTTGGAATTGTGCAAAGCTCCCACGCTGTGCCGGTGGTGGTGTTTCAGGATCGGGAACTCACCAATACGGAGCTTGGCTATTACTACTGGAGCGAGCTTTTCTATTTTTCCGAGGCCTATGGGGAATATCTGGGCGATGCGGTGGATTTTTCTCAGCCCCTGGAGGATCAGCCCTACGACGACACCCGTTCCTGGCAGGATTACCTGCTGGAAGAGACCCTTAGCACCCTCCGGGACAATCTGGCCATGGTGGCCGAGGCCGAGAGCCGGGGCTTCACCCTGCCCGATGAATACGACAATACCTATCAGCAGGTGCTGGTGAACTTTGCTTCTGCGGCCCAGTCCGGCGGGTATGAAGATTTGCAGGCCTATCTGCGGGCCTCCTACGGCACCGGAGCCACGGAAGAGAGCTTCCGGGCCTACCTGCACGATGCCCATCTGGCGGCGGCCTACGCCGACGAGATTTTTGAGCAGTGCCTGCCCACCGATGATGCGTGCCGGGAATATTTCCTCCAGCATCAGGCGGAGTATGAAACCTACTACGATGCCGTGGCCGAGGACGAGACCACCTGGATGGAGCAGGTCCGGGAGGATCTGCAGACCTAGGCCTATCAAAACGAGATCCGTTCCATCCGCAGTGCCTATTC
>CAYWMF010000406.1:0-1017 GCA_964459175.1 uncultured Oscillospiraceae bacterium | reverse complement strand
GAAAGCAATCCGTATGCTCCGTGACCATGCGCTGATCGGCACACCGCTTTCCTCTGTCGCAGATGTAGACGGTGACTATCGTTTCCTTGTAAGTGGAAATTATATGGTTTTCTACCGGGCAAACGGGAATGACATCTACATTGACCGTGTTCTGTATGGTCGCAGAGATTATTTGCGTATTCTGTTTGAAGATACCCAAGACCCAATTCAATAATCATTCACCGTTGAAACCGTCAGCTTGTCGCTGGCGGTTTTTTCATATCCAAAGGAGCGTGACAATATCGAAAAATATCCCATCATCTACGCCGACCCGCCGTGGCGCTACTCTGCCAAAAAGGTACAGGGTGCGGCAGAAAATCACTACCCCACTATGAGCATTGAGGAACTTTGTGCGCTGCCTGTTGCCAATCTTGCGGCAAAGGACAGCGTTCTTTTTATGTGGGCTACCTTTCCACAGCTCCCGGAGGCTCTGCGGCTCATTGAGGCGTGGGGCTTTACTTATAAATCCGTGGCTTTCGTCTGGCTGAAGAAAAACCGAAAGGCGGATAGCTGGTTTTATGGGTTGGGCTTTTGGACGAGGGGCAATGCGGAAATTTGTCTGCTGGCGACCAAGGGACACCCCAAACGGCAGGCCGCCGATATTCACCAGTTTATCATTTCCCCCATTGAGGCGCACAGCAAAAAGCCGGACGAAACCCGGGAGAAAATCGTTGCCCTTATGGGTGACTTGCCCCGGGTGGAGCTGTTCGCAAGGCAGACTCCTCCCGGCTGGGATGTGTGGGGCAATGAAGTGGAGCCGACAATCCGGGACTTCGGGACAACTTGTCCCAAACTGGAGGTGACTAAATAATGCCCTATGTGAATGTCCCCAATGACCTATCCAAAATCAAAACAAAAATCGCCTTTAATCTCACCAAGCGCCAACTTATCTGTTTTGGAATTGGGGCGGCCATTGGCGTACCCACCTATCTGTTGAGCCGGAGCGTTCTCGGCAACACCGGGGCACTGTTTGCTATG
>CAYWMF010000405.1:0-1040 GCA_964459175.1 uncultured Oscillospiraceae bacterium | reverse complement strand
GGATGGCCGCATTCACCCTGCCCGCATCGAGGAGGCTGTGGAAAAGTCCAAGAGCGAAGTCGAGGCGATTATCAAAAAGGAGGGCGAGCAGGCTGTTCTTCAGACCGGCATTCACGGCATGAACAGCGAGCTGATAAAGCTTCTGGGTCGCCTGAAATACCGCACCAGCTACGGACAGAATGTGCTTACCCACTCGGTCGAGGTGGCGTACATTTCCGGTATTATCGCCGACGAATTGGGCATCGACAGCGCGCTGGCAAAGCGCGCCGGCTTGCTGCATGACATCGGCAAGGCCGTCAACCATGAGGTTGAGGGCTCACATACACAGCTCGGCGTTGACATCGCCAAAAAATACCGCGAATCCAAAGAGGTTATCCACGCTATCGAGGCACACCACGGCGACGTTGAGCCGCAGACTCTGGTGGCTGTCATCGTTCAGGCGGCGGACGCCATTTCCGCGGCACGCCCCGGCGCACGTCGCGAGAATTTGGAGAGCTACATCAAGCGCTTGCAAAAGCTGGAGGAAATTGCCAATTCCTTCGAGGGCGTCGAAAAATCCTACGCAATTCAAGCCGGTCGCGAGCTGCGCCTGATGGTCAAGCCGGAAATCGTCAACGACGACAAAATGGCGGTCATCGCGCGCGACATTGTCAAGCAAATCGAGCAACAGCTTGAATATCCCGGCCAAATCAAGGTTCACGTCATTCGCGAAAGCCGCTCAATCGAGTACGCAAAATAAAATTTATGCGTAATCGCATAATCGCCAACCTGCTTAGACACAAACGGCGCAAACCGCACACGTGTAAGCAGCTTATCGCGCAATGACCTATTGTTGCAGACAGTTTGGCTATGCAAACGAATATCACTGTAAACAGTCAGCCCCGCACACTGTGCGGGGCTGTTTTGTTGAATCAACTTGTTTAACGGTAGCGGCAAAATGGTGATTTTTCGCAGAAAATCTTCCATAATTGCGAATTTGCTTGCAAATTCGTGAGGGCACGCTTGCCGTGACCAAGTTTGCAAGCAAACTTTAGACGGCA
>CAYWMF010000404.1:0-1044 GCA_964459175.1 uncultured Oscillospiraceae bacterium | reverse complement strand
CTCCTTAGGCTTTTGAGCCAAAATATAAATTATGCAGAACAAAAGCGGGGAGTTATCCCCCGCTTTTGTTCGTTTTTATTTATGAAAAGTTGCTTGTAAAGTAAAAGCCATCCTCCGTCATGGCATAGCCGCGACACCGCCCTAAGCGCCATCGGCGCGTCAAGGGAGGCTTTAAATTGTAGATTTTTCGCAGAAAAATCTTCCTTAATTGCGAATTTGCTTGCAAATTCGTGAGGGCACGCTTGCGTGACCTCGGTATTGGCGCATTGTGAATTGTACATTGCCTCGCCATTGTTCACCCTTTATATATTGAAAAAGCGGTGAAAATGTGATAAAATATATATGAGGTGTTGCAAATGGAAAAAATATATACTATACCGGTCAACGAGGCATTTGATCAAAACGACGGCTGTCCGTTTTGCTTTTTGAAAAAAAAGCTGGAGGACAACGAGCTGGATTTGATACTCGGAGCCTCGATGATGGAGCCGGACATACGCATACAAACCAACAAGCTGGGCTTTTGCGATATACATTACAAAAAAATGTACAATTTGAAAAACCGCCTCGGGCTGGCGCTGATGCTGGAGAGCCATTTGGACGAGGCGGCAGGCAAGCTTAAGACCGACGGAATTTCGCTGTTCAAGGACAAGCTTTCAAAGGTTTCCGATGCGGCGGCGGAGATCAGCGAATCGTGCTATGTGTGCACGCGCATTGAGAAAAATTTCGGCAAAATGTTTGAAACTGCCTGCTATTTGTGGGAAAACGACGCGGATTTTCGCGCCAAGCTGACCAAGCAAAGCCATTTTTGTCTGGAGCATTACGGACGCTTTTTGAAATGCGCAAAACTGTACATTTCGAAGAAAATGCAGCCTGATTTTCTCAAGGCGGCGGCCGATGTGGAGCAGCCGTACCTTGACAAGGTGCGTGAAAATATATCGTTTTTCTGCAAGAAATTCGATTACCGCTACGCCGACGAGCCGTGGGGCGACGCGAAGGACGCCGTGGAAAAGGCAATACGCTTTTTGGAGGGCGACAACGCCGAAT
>CAYWMF010000403.1:0-1055 GCA_964459175.1 uncultured Oscillospiraceae bacterium | reverse complement strand
ACAACCGACGGCAAGAGGCCGACGGGCGAAACAACGCCCGCCGGTCTCTTTTTGCATATAGGAAGGAGGCGACGGCCATGCCGCAGAACAGCATCTCGGCGCAGCTCAGCAACCTGCACCAGCTCGTCGCTGAACTCGAGGCAATCGAGAACGGCGGCAAGAAGGCCATCAGCAACACCATCAAGGACGTCAAGGCCAGAGCCCCGGGCTGGATCGCTCAGGAGGCCACGGCCGTCTACAACATCAAGAAGTCGGAGATCACGCCATCGGGCAGCGGCAAGCCGAAGAAGATGGCCGGCAGCATCCAGATCACCGGCGAGACCATCGAGGAGCTCACCATCACCTACAAGGGCAGGCTCCTGACTCCTGTGCACTTCGGCATGACACCGAAGGCCCCGCCGCGCGGCAAGAGCTACACGCTGAAGGCGCAGGTGCTCAAGGGGCAGAAGAAGGTCATCGGCCGCTATCTGAACACCAGAACCCCGGGCGGCCCGTTCTCGCAGCGCTCGCACAATATCCTCATGGGGACAGGCAACACCAAGGGAGACGGCACGAGCTGGATCCCATTCCAGCGAATGAGCAAGAGCCGCACCGACATCAAGAAGCTGACCACCGTCTCTGTGCCGCAGATGATAACCAGCGACCGCACCAACGAGGCCATCATGCTCAGGCTCAACACCGAGACCAGCAAGCGCCTCGAGCACCACATGAAGCGAGCCCTCGGCCTATAAGCCAGAGCCCCACAGAACGCCGCACAGCGCGTCCACGGCCGCACCAGACACCGAGCCCGCCCTACGCAGCCAGACGCGCACAGAGCGCGCCACAGCGCCGCACAGACGCCTCCACGGGCACGTGCAGCGCCGCAAGGTACTGTGACGGGCCCCTCTGGCCTGCGGTGCTGGCGAGCCCAAAAAACGCGCAGCCGAGAAAAAATTTTTTCGGGCCGTTTCGTTTCGTCCGAGCGGCCGCTGACCTTTTTCGTGAGGTTACGAAAATGATGAACGTGGCAGAAAGGAGGGAACGCCGTGCCGAACCAACCCAACACCAAACTCGTC
>CAYWMF010000402.1:0-1072 GCA_964459175.1 uncultured Oscillospiraceae bacterium | reverse complement strand
TCCCCCGGTTCTTCCACCCGCTCCGTTGTCACCTTCGGTGACGCTTCCCAGCGGGAAGCACCTCTTCCGACCCGGCCTTCGCCGGAGAAGTCTGGGCAGACCAGCAGGTGGAGGATATCTGGCGGTCGGAGGCGGCCATCGTCTATTATCTGGAGGCCGATGCGTTTCGGACCTTTTTGCATTCCAGGGCGTTGACCCGGCTCCCTACTTTAACCCGGAAAAACCGCTGGCGGCGGTGCTTTATCAGAAATGGGAAAATGTGGGCCTGACCGGGGAGGGGATCTACGATTGGATCCCGGTCACTTTCCCGCCGTTCCGGGACGATATGACGGAGCTTTCCATCTCCCCGACGGCACCGGATGTGGAGGAATACACCGCCGGGCAGCTGCGTGCGCAGGGGTATTCCGATGCGATTTTGCAGGGGAAAGCCTTTGACACCCTGCCGGACGGGCGGATTCTCTTCCGTGTCCACGCCCATGGTTGCAGTATTCAGTATAATCCCGATGGGGTCGGGAAGGTCACACCGGAGGGGGAAATGCAGGAATTTGTATTTCTGTCCGTGCCCGGCGTGGGCGAAGGGGGCCAGAGCGAGATCCGCTATTATCCCTTGTAGCATTACAATTGATGTGAGACCAAAGGGATAGAAAAAGGCGACTGAGTTCGTTAGAATAAAGCTACCACACCAAATTCAACGAAACGGTTACAATACATACGGATAGACAAAGGGAGCGTGTTATCAACGCAAATTACATAAAGAAGGGAGGCAAAACCGTGGCAAAGAAAGAAGAAATCAAAATCACAGCTCTATACGAGCGTCTATCAAGAGATGATGAACAGTCTGGGGAATCGAACTCCATTCTGAACCAGAAGAAGTATCTCGAAGAATATGCCCGACAGAAAGGGCTGAGAAATATCCGCCATTTTTATGATGACGGTTACTCAGGTACTAATTTCAACAGACCCGGCTTTGCCGCTCTGTTGGAAGAAATCGAAGCTGGACGAGTGGACACTCTGGTGGTAAAAGATTATTGTGCGATAATAGGACTAAATCAGAAAGACCTTGAAAACCAAG
>CAYWMF010000401.1:0-1074 GCA_964459175.1 uncultured Oscillospiraceae bacterium | reverse complement strand
TTTTGCCGGTGATGGCAGTGGCATCAAAGCCCAGGGGGATGGTGCGCTTGACCTCGTTCAGGTCCAGGTACTCCCCTACTTCATCGGTATCCAACAGGTAGCTGATATTGCCGCCGTTTCGCTCGTCCCAGCCCAGGCGGTACATATTTGCGGTGGTTTTCCGCATTTCCTCCACAAAGGGAGCGGTAAAAATGTCTTTCATAGCTTAACCTCTCTTGCTCAGCACTTCTGCTTCGTACTTCTTTACATCCGCGAACCACTCGCCGTCGGCGGGTGCGCCGCACTGGCGGCAATACTCGGCCCAGATTTCTCCGAAGGGCATGGTTTTCAGTTCTTCCTGAATGACCATGAGTTCCGTCCAGTTGTCAGCGTTCTGCATGGCGGTCAGGTCAGGCGTAATCAGGGCCATGAGCAGGGCCTTTTGCACGTTGCGGAAGCCTACTGTCCAGGCGGAGATACGGTTGATGGAAGCATCGAAATAGTCGAGAGCAATCTTCACCCGGCCCTCCAAACCGCCGCAACGGACGATTTCCTTGCAGATTTCTCTAGTTTCGTCGTCCAGCAGCACCACATGGTCAGAGTCCCAGCGGATGGGGCGGGTGATGTGCAGAGCGATTTCCGGGAAGAAAGCCAGCAGGGCGGGAATTTTGTCAGAAACCACCTCCGTGGGGTGGTAGTGGCCGTTGTCCATCAGGGGGATGCACTTCTCCTTGTTCATGGCGGCGTAGCTCAGGCTGAATTCGGCAGAGCCCACGGTATAGGCTTCCACTCCGATGCCGAAAACCTTACTCTCCACACAGGGCTTGACCATATTGAAATCGAAGGGCTCAGAGAGGATTTCGTCAATGGCCTCTTTGTAGCGCACCCGGGGGCCCATGCGGTCGGCGGGAATGTCCTTGAAGCCGTCGCCTGTCCAGATGTTCATGACGCAGGGCTGCCCCAGCTCCTGGGCCAGATAATTGGAAATGCGGATACAAGCCTTGCCGTGGTCGATCCAGAACTTGCGGATTTCGGGATCGGGAGAGGACAGGGTCAGGCCGTTGGCCTTGGGGTGGGAGAAGAAGGTGGGGTTAA
>CAYWMF010000400.1:0-1092 GCA_964459175.1 uncultured Oscillospiraceae bacterium | reverse complement strand
ACCTCGAGCATGGCACAAGGCTTCAAGCAGCTTCATATTATCCAACAATGCGCACCTCCTCGCCACGATACTCCCCATCGGTTATAAACGCCGATATAAGCTGTGCTGTGCTTTCCACGTCGTCAAGTGAAATAACCTCGCATGCCGTGTGCATATTGCGCAACGGCAGTGACAGCACAACCGACGGAATACCCTCAAGCGCGACTTGTATGTTATGGGCGTCGGTTCCGGTATAGTTTGCCTCGCTGATACGCTGATATTTAAGCTTGTGCCTTTCGGCGGCTCGGCAAATGGCGTCCGACAGCCGCCGTGAGGTGGTCGCGGAATAGGAAATCGCCGTTCCGCACGCAAGCTTGAGCGCACCGGTTTTGTCAATGCCCTTCATTTTGGCATGTCCGACATCGACAACCAGCGCCAAATCCGGATTAATGTCGTACACACCGGTTGCCGCGCCGAGCGAGGTCACCTCCTCCTGCGACGAAAACAAAGCGTAAATGTCAAAGTCAATCGGGTTCTTGATAAGCTCCACGGCTCTTATTATCGAAATTATGCAAATTCTGTCGTCCATGCCCTTGGAGGAAACCATATTGTTCATAAGATAATCGACCGTGCCGTCAAGTCCGACAGGCGTGCCTATCTCAACCAGCTCTTCAAGCTTCTTTTTTTCAAGCCCCGTATCAATTACGAGCTTTGAAATTTTACTCAGCTCGTCCCTATCCCCGGAAGCAAGATGCGGCGGCGTTGAGGAAAAAACGCCTTTTATCGGTTCTTTTCCGTAAATTGTGACCTGCGACGCGGGCAGAATGTTGGTGTCTATTCCGCCGACATTTATAACGCTCAAAAAGCCGCCGTCGTGTATCGCGGTAACATACATTCCTATTTCGTCGATATGCGCATTCAAAAGCAGTCGCGGCGCGTTTTCATTGCCGCATTTTTTGACTGCTAAAATGCTTTGATTTTTGAGCGGCATCGCACTGTCGAAAATTCCGTCGCACAAAGCTATGATTTTTTCGTGAATCAAGCTCTCGTGCCCGGTTATCGAGGGCGTGTCCGCTATAAGCTCAACTGCCTTTTTTATGTTCATATTTCAAC
>CAYWMF010000399.1:0-1102 GCA_964459175.1 uncultured Oscillospiraceae bacterium | reverse complement strand
ATTACCCAATATACTCCATGGGGTTGACCGTTGCACCGTTGACATGGATCTCAAAGTGCAGATGGGGGCCGGTGGACCAGCCGGTGGAGCCCACATAGCCGATGACCTGTCCCTGAGACACATACTGCCCCACGGAAACGATCAGGCTGGTCATATGGGCATACAGGCTGCCATAGCCGTTGCCATGGCTGATGGACACATAGTTGCCGTTGGCCTCGCCATAGGTGGCCGTGGTCACGGTACCGGAGGCGATGGCATAGATGGGGTCGCCCTGGCTGCCTGCCAGATCCACGCCGGTGTGGAACCGCCGGTCACCCCACAGGGGATGAATCCGCCAGCCATACGGGCAGGTAACAGTCAGATAATTCAGGGGGCTGGTAAATCCGGAAGTGCTGGGGTTCACCGAGCCGCTGCTGCCGGAACCGGCCACATTGTTCTTGTTCTGCTCTGCCAGCCGGGCAGCTTCCTCAGCAGACAGGGCCTTTTCATACTCTGCCTGTGCGGCCATCACAGCAGCCCGGGCCTCGGCCTCAGCCTCCTCGTTGGCCAGGAATTCCTCGGTCAGATTATCCTGCTGCACCTTCAGCTGCTGGAGCAGAACCTCGGCCTCCTCCCGCTGGGCTTCCAGCTCGGCTTCCTTCTGTGCCAGTTCTTCCTTCACAGCTTTCTGCGCCTGCATTTCCGCTTCCAGCTCCTGCCGGTCCTGTGCAATGGTATCAGCCATAGCCTTCAGCTCCTCCAGCATCCGCTGGTCAGCCTCGGCCACCTCCCTGATAGAATCAATCCGGCTCAGAAGGTCCGAAAAACTGCTGGCCTTGAACAGAACCGCCCAGTAGGACACGGTGCCGCTCTCCTCCATGGCGCGCAGACGCGCCTTGTAGGTCTCGTTCATCTGCGCCTGCTTTTCCTCGGCATCCTCCAGCTCCGACTGCTTCTCCGCAATCAGCAGGCTGTACTGTTGAATCTGCGCATTGGCATTTTCGATCTCTGCCTCGGTAATGGAGATCTGCCGGTCAATGGCGCTTTTCTGCTCAATGGTGGTCTGGGTCTGAGATGCATTTGCATCCAGCTCCTTTTGCAGTGCCAGACCATCGTTGATAAT
>CAYWMF010000398.1:0-1106 GCA_964459175.1 uncultured Oscillospiraceae bacterium | reverse complement strand
ACAGGAATTTGAGAGACACGCCACGTTCCTTTTTCGCGTCGGATGTGGAGGGGTGCTAAACGGTTGACGCGGAAAAGGAGATCGAAATGAAAAAGTTTTTGATGACGGTTTGCGCGGGACTGTTTTCGCTGGGGCTGTGGGCGGATTCCGTAACCACCAACGGCGTGACATGGTCGTTTAGCGTCTCGAACGGGCGGGCGACTTTGGGTTCCGGATGTATATCCACTTCGGTCAAGGGCGCTTTGGAAATTCCGGATATGCTGGGAGGTTATCCTGTGACCGATATTGGTCCAAGCGCATTTAGTGGCTGTTCTAAACTTACAGAAATAATAATTCCTGCCAGTGTGACGAATATTTCAAAAGGGAAGTATCAACGTGAGGGATATTATCTAAAATGGTACAACCAACCATTTTCTGGTTGTACTGGACTTGTGAACGTGATTGTGTATGGTAATGTGATAACTGATTACAGACTAGGCATTACGGTCAAAGGCATTACGGCCGAATCTGAGACAAGTATGTTTTTTGGTTGTACCAGCCTTACGAACATGGTCACACGTAGTGCTACAGACAGGATGTTTCGTGGCCTTTCTCACTTGAAAAGTGCGATCATACTTGAGGGGTGTACAGGTATTGGTGCTTTCGCATTTAGTGACTGTAGTTCGTTGTTGGAAATGGTCGTTCCGGAAAGTGTGACGAATATTGGGGAAAGAGCTTTTGCCGATTGTCGTTCATTGGAAAGGTTGGTGATATCGAACGGTGTGGCGATTATCGAGCGTGAGGCGTTCAATGGGTGTGGTGCGTTGGTGGAGATAGTGCTTCCGGAAAGCGTGACGAATATCGGGGAAAGGGCTTTTGCCAATTGTAGCTCATTGGAAAGGTTGGTGATACCGAACGGCATGGCGCCTGTCGGGTCACAGGCGTTCGATGGATGCAGTGCGTTGGTCGACGTGTCCGTCCCGCAGTCCGTCTGCATGAACGGCTTCGCACGAACCTTCCCATCGTCGTATTTGTCGTTGACGAACGCCGTCGTGTCCGACGGGGTGGCGTTGATCGGCGCGAATTGCTTTGCGGCGTGTCGGGAACTTCGGACGGTGCGGATTTCC
>CAYWMF010000397.1:0-1132 GCA_964459175.1 uncultured Oscillospiraceae bacterium | reverse complement strand
TGCGCCCCACGAACGGTGGGTTGCCCATGATGTAGTCCGTCTTCGGCCAGTCTACGCGGAGGGCGTTGCCTTCGACGATGCCGCCGAAGTCGCGGAGGGGGAGGTAGTCCGGTTCGCGGTGGAGGATCTCGGACGTTTCGCGGAGCGTCTGCGCCTCGGCGATCCAGAGCGCGGTCTTCGCGACGGCGACGGCGAAGTCGTTGATTTCGATGCCGTGGAACTGCGCGAGGGAGACCTTCACCGTCGTGCCGAGATCCAGTTCGCCCTGCCCGTTCTGGAGGGCGGCGACGAGGCGGTTCTCCAAGCGGCGGAGGCAGACGTACGTTTCCGTGAGGAAGTTGCCGCTGCCGCAGGCCGGGTCGAGGAACGTGAGGGAGGCCATCTCGGCCTGGAGGGCGAGCAGGTCGCGCCGCTTCGGCGGAACGCCGCCGGCGCAGAGGGCGTCCACGCGGCGGGCGAGAGCGTCGAGGAAGAGCGGGCCGATGACCTTGTGGATGTTCTCGACGGAGGTGTAGACCATGCCGCCCGCGCGGCGCGTGGCGGGGTTGAGGGTCGATTCGAAGAGCGCACCGAAGATGGTGGGCGTGATGTCGCGCCAGTCGAAGCGCGTCGCGCCGAGGAGGAGGCCGCGCACGTTCTCGCCGAGCGGCGGCACGTCGTCGTCCCCGGCGGCGCGGAAGAGGCCGCCGTTCACGTAGGGGAACGCGGCGAGTTCGGGTTCGAGGTAGGGGCTGCGGCGTTCGGGGGGCGTGTCGAGCGTCTCGAAGAGGCGCACGAGACGTTCGCGCAGGAACGGCGCGGGCGTCGCCTCCACGAGACGGCGCAGACAGTCCTTCGGGAAGACGCCCGCGTCCTCCGCGTAGAGGCAGAAGACGAGGCGGACGCAGAGGCGGTTCAGCGCGGCGGGGGCGTCCGCGCCCGGCGCATCGGACGCGAGGCCGAAGGCGGCGAGCAGCGCGTCGTGGATTTCGCCGACGATGCGGCCGGCCTGGACGGAAATCTCCAGTTCGCGGTCGACGGCGCGCGCCGACGGATCGGCGAGGAACGCGAGGCGGTGGACTTCCTTCGGCAGGTCGGCGAGGCGGATGCGCAGGGGCGGCGCGAGGGGCTTGGCGCGGTCGTGGACGCGGAA
>CAYWMF010000396.1:0-1135 GCA_964459175.1 uncultured Oscillospiraceae bacterium | reverse complement strand
GTATTACCTCCATAGCGGTTGCCGGCTATACAAACGCCGGTAAATCCACATTGATGAACTATATCACCGGTGCCGGAATTTTGGCGGAGGATAAGCTGTTTGCAACGCTGGATCCGACCACGCGCAAGTACATTCTTCCCACGGCAGGCGAGGTTTTGATAACCGACACCGTCGGATTTATAAACAATTTGCCGCATCACCTGGTCAAGGCGTTTCGCTCAACGCTGGACGAGGTTGTATACGCCGATCTGATTTTGCTGGTTTGTGACGCTTCGGATCCGGACGCCGATATGAAGCTGAGGGTGTGCCGCGAGCTTATTTCTTCACTGTCTGCCGAAAGGCAGGAGGACGCAAAGCCGATAATTTACGTGTTCAACAAATGCGACAGAGTTATCCCCGGAACGCTTGATCCGTTTGATGCGCCGGCTTCGGACTGCGTGTACATTTCCGCCAAAACGGGCGAGGGCTGTGACGAGCTTATAGCGAAAATAGAGGCAGTTTTATCGGAGATGAAGCGGCCGGTGACGCTGATGTTCCCGCATTCGCAGGCGGGCGCGGAAGCGGCGGTGCGCCGTCGTGCGACGGTTCTTGATGTGCAATATACCGCCGAGGGTACAAAAATGAAAGTGATTGCCGATGAAGAAATAATCGGCAGATACAGGGAATATATACAGAATGATAATTGAAAGCTATCGAACGGTTGCGTGCGAGGCCAAGGATGAATTTACCGAAAAAAAATCCGTTTTTATCGGCCATGCAAAGCCCATTGAAAACGAGGAGCAGGCGCTGGAATATATACAGCGCATTAATGAAGAATATAAGGGCGCGGCGCATAATTGCTACGCATATATCAACAAAGAGCAGAATATTGTGCGCTTCAGCGATAACGGCGAGCCGCAGGGCACTGCCGGTATGCCGATTCTTGAGGTTATCAAGCGCGAGGAGCTGTGCGGAATTGTTATTGTGGTTACGCGCTTTTTCGGCGGTATACTTTTGGGTGCCGGCGGGCTGGTGCGCGCTTATTCAAGGGCGGCCAAAATCGCCGTGGATGCGGCGGGCATAACCACTTTCGGGCGGTTTGCAAGCTTTAAAATAACCGTCGATTACACAGTTTACAATAAATTGCTTCACGATT
>CAYWMF010000395.1:0-1141 GCA_964459175.1 uncultured Oscillospiraceae bacterium | reverse complement strand
CACGACACGGTGATCGCGATTCACGACACGGGCAAGCCGAACTGGGGCGGGTGGCACGACACGCCGCCGAACTTCAACTTCCACCACCCCGATGTGCGCAAGAGCATTTCCGGGTTCATCGCCACGCTGACGGCGCAGGGGCTGCCCCACCCGTCGTTCAAGGGCGTGTGCATGCACATGACGCGCCACTGCATGCTCTGGTTCGGCGACGAGCAGAGCGGCTACAACGACTACACCGTCCAGGCGTTCGCGAAGGCCAAGGGGCTGAAGATCCCCGTGGACAAAAAAGACCCGTTGCGCGGCAAGGCGTACGCCGCGTGGATTCGCGCGAACGCCTGGGAGGACTGGATCCAGTGGCGGTGCGACGTCGTCACGGACTTCTACGTGAAGGAGGCGCGGAAGCTCGCGGCGAGGCGGCCCGACCTCAAGCTCTGGCTGAACAGCTTCGTGCCGGCCAACGTCCGCCATCCCGACTTCATGAAGCCCGACTTCATGGAGCGGGCCAACCGCGCGTGCGGGCTTGACCGCGACCGCCTGACGCGGGAGGCGCCGAACGTCATCCTCTGCCAGACGCTCGTGCCGGCGGACTACCGTTTCCGCGAATACAACTTCTACCACAATCCCAACTTCTATCCGTCCAAGGCCGCCCGCGACCACCAGCGCGTGCTCGACACCCTGCCGGGGTTCTATTCCCTGCTCAAGGGGGCGGCCTATCCGTGGGTCAACCAGCACGACCGCTACTGGGAAAGCCCGATCGGCCGCGCGAAAAAGGATTCGCTTTCGTGTGCATGGCTCGACGAATGCGAATGGCGCGTGACGACGATCAACCCCGCCGGCGTACACGCGCTGCGCCATTTCGTCCTGCCCCTGCGCTACGGCGACGTCCTCGGCCTGTCGAAGGGCGGCTTCCTGATCGGCACGTACGGCATGGAAGACGAGCTGGTCCCGTTCGTGCAGGCGTTCCGCGCCCTGCCGGGCGTCGTGTTCGACGACGTCGGCGGGACGGACGTGGTGAAGGTGCGCCAGAAGGACTGGAACGGCCGGAGCTGGTTCTACGTCGTGAATACGGACATGAAACCGGTGACGGTGACGCTGGATCTGCCCGTCGGAACGGTTGATCTCGTCAGCGGCGAGAAGATGG
>CAYWMF010000394.1:0-1229 GCA_964459175.1 uncultured Oscillospiraceae bacterium | reverse complement strand
ATCTTGATCAAGAGGATCTTATAAAATTCCGGGTTCTAGCAGACAAATACATCGACTGGGCTGAAAAAGCAGAAGACGATATGCAAATATACCAACTTAAAGTGGATTACCAGTGGTGCCGCAATGAATTGGAAAAAGCAGAAAAGATGCGCACTGATTTGAAGAATACTTTAGCGGCATCAGCCAAAGCCGAATCTGAAATTAATAAATCACAGCAAAAAATCATTTCACTTAAAAAAGAACGTGAAAATCTGGGCCTGTTTACTGGAAAACGCAAAAAAGCAATTGATGCTGAGATTGAAAGATTACAGAATTCTATCAAACAAATGTCTCTCAAAGTTTCGAATCAGCAAAACCAACTGAACGACTTTCCTAGTGATTTGGAGTTGGAGCATAGTATTTCAACACGAAACAAACAATTAGATGACATTTGCAATAAACTCTCTGAAGCCGAATCTCGTAGTTTTGAAGCCAAAAACAATTCGGAAGCAATTCTGGGGGAAATGTGCTCCAATAATCTTTATCATGCGGCCATGACAGATCAGAATATGGACTTGTTGTATGATATGGTCATTCACAGTCTTTCCGCCAATGAAACAATAGTGCTTTCATTGGGACAATATATGGGAGAACCCATCGAATGGCTGGTTCTACACGAAAAAAATCGCAAGCTCCTCCTTGTTAGTAAATATACACTTATGTATAAAGCGTACAATGAAACATATACGGACGTTACATGGGAATCCTGTTCTCTGCGCAGTTGGTTGAATGACTCGTTCCTTAATGTGGCATTTTCACCCGAAGAACAATCTATGATACTCGCCAAAAAGACACCTGCCGGGGAGAATCCAAATTACACCACAATGCCCGGTAATACTACCAGAGACAAAGTATTCCTATTAAGTATTGCAGAAGTAAAACAGTATTTTTTAACCGATCAAACGCGAAAATGTCGATTAGTTGATTCTATGGTTTACAGTTCTAACAATAACAAAAGTAATTGTAGTTGGTGGTTGCGTTCTCCGGGCGATCGGCAAAGTTATGCTGCGTGTATCAGTGAAGTTGGATATATCAGCAGTGCAGGCAATCGTGTCGATAATTCTACTGTTGCAGTCCGCCCGGCTATATGGATTAGTCTAAATATGGATCAATGATACGAGCAAGGAGGTAAAATATGAAAAAAGAAACCATCCGTTGGGGTATCGGCCTTTTGGTATTGCTGCTCCTGT
>CAYWMF010000393.1:0-1233 GCA_964459175.1 uncultured Oscillospiraceae bacterium | reverse complement strand
TGCAGAGAGTTATCAAATGCGCTCTCGGCGTTAACATGGCTTCCACTCAGTACACACCCGAATACTTCAAGCGCGACCGTCTGCGCATCGGCGCATGGGGCTTCGGTTCTGCGTTCGGCAATGAAGAGGGTATGAAGCTGCTCCGCGATTTGGGCGTTGACACCATTATTTCCGGCAGTGCTTCTTCAACCTCCGTATCTCAGAATTATGTGTTCAACTACGCCGATAAGTACGGCATTGAAGTGTTCAACCAGAACGCTCCCTTTGCAAAGGATCTGCTCAATACCGGCTACGATTACAAGGGCGCGGCTGCCGATATCGCGGATCATCCCTCCTTTGGCGGTACCAACCTTTGCGATGAGCCCGGCACCGACAGCTTCGGCTGGATGGGTGATGTTGCCGATATGTACATGGAACAGCTGCCCGGCAAGACCGCGTTTATAAACCTGCTTCCTATGTACGCCAACGCTGCACAGCTCAAGCTGGGCGCTTCCGCCGCCGCTATCGAGTACTACGACGCCGACCCCGAGCTCTACAGAAAGTATTGCGAGGCTTGGTTCGATAACTTCAACTGCGATTACATTTGTACCGATATTTACCCGCTCAACGGTCTTAACGGAACCGAAAATATCAGCACCTGGACAACCTATTCCGACTACTGCGAATCCATTAACCAGATCGCAACCGTCGCACGTGAGCATGACACCGACTTCTGGTGCTGCATTCAGACCTGGGGCTGGACACGCGGTAAGCGTAATCCTACCGAGGCCGAATACAGATGGCAGTCCTACGCTATGATGTCCTACGGTTGCACCGGTATCCTGCTGTGGTCGCTTTCCAGCTCCAACGAGGATGCTTTCCCGTCTATCTTCAACAGCACCACTCGCCAGGTTACTCAGCCGCTTTATGACGACTGCGCAACCGTAATGTGGGAACTCAGAGAGCTTTCCGACACCTACATTCAGTACAAGAACCTCGGCGCGTTCACCATGAACTGCACCGCCGCAACTCCTTGGCTGAAGATGAGCGGCGAATACAAGGACTTCAACATTCTTTCCGAAACCAAATCGAGCGAGCCCCTGCTCATCGGTTGCTTCCAGAAGAAAGAGGGCACCGGTTACGCCTTCACCGTCGTCAACATGACCGACATCAAGGCTCAAAAGCCCGCAACCCTCAAGTTCAAGCTTGCTCGGGATCTCACCGTAACCCTTTACAATAAGGCCGTTCCCACCG
>CAYWMF010000392.1:0-1240 GCA_964459175.1 uncultured Oscillospiraceae bacterium | reverse complement strand
GAGGGTTCAAATCCCTCTCACTCCGCCAGTTGCAAACCGCCCAGAACCGTTGTTCTGGGCGGTTTGTTTATGTTTAGGGGTGTTTTGCAATTATTCTAATTCGTTTTTAATGAATATCGATTCGAATGCAGGCACCAGAAAGACTAATAAAGAACATGAAATGCTAATGCCAGTACTAATGGGATTCTTTGCAAACAGGGGTTATATCATCGAATTTTGGGGCGTTACTTAATATTATGTTGGTATTCTTAAACTGTAATCGACGCAAAAGTGCTGAATATCTTGACTAATTATAACTGCTATAGAGAAGATTTGTTCTTTTATACTTTTCAAGAACATTCTGAAAATGAAGGTGATAGTTCCTTATAACAGTTTTTCCCAGCTCTGTATCAGAGGAAAAAACTAACGGTTTATACTGTACTGTGGTCCCGGTAGGCTTGCCTTCGTCATACAAGACTTGTCCACAAAATACAATCTGCTCTCCAATAATTGTGTAATAGTGATCGGGGTCGTGATCGTAAGAAATGATATCTAGCTGTTTGATGCGGCCTCGATTTACCCAATTCCGCCATTGAGAGATAATAGTATTCAGGTCTTGTAAGTCTTTTTCGCATTCATCTGGTTTCTTTCTGACCATGATCGTAAGTGTACTAAGTGTTAAACTGGGATCATGTTCTAGCATTAAGTTCAAAGAGCCGTATAGCTCGTGCGAATTCACTGTATACATGTAAATTGAATTAGCATGATGCAGTTCATAATTAAAATTATCTTCAGCCTGCAAAAATCTGACACCTGTAGAGTTATTTAAGGTGGTTGTGCTTTTCTTTAGTTTCTTCTTGGAATCGGCGGGTTTTGCAGAAACAAAAGTAGGAATAATGCCTGCAAAAAAATTGATAATTGCGCTGATGATTTCGCTATACATAGGTAATCCTCCTTCAATAAAATTTAGATGTGTTGCTCTAATGAGATTGTAGCACGGTTTACTCGAAAAATCACTGAATAAATATTGCTTAATTCTGACAATATATATAAATATATTTTGCATAATTTGAACGACGTCATATCTATCATTGTGATGGCTGTTCAAGGTTTCTGAGCTTTACTTTCGGACAGAAAAAACGTGTAATGTTAACGAAAGTGCTAATAAAACAAAATAGGGAAGGAATTGCAATAGGTTTAAGATTTTATTGTGGGTGATCAAATCCCTCTCACTCCGCCAAGAGACAACCCCCATCCATTC
>CAYWMF010000391.1:0-1333 GCA_964459175.1 uncultured Oscillospiraceae bacterium | reverse complement strand
TAATATTGCGGCGCCGCGCATATATCGAGCGTCTGAAAAAGCATGCGGCGCGGTTCTATTCCGAGTTTACCGACTCGCGCGAAAGGCTGGACATAAAATACCAAAGTGTGCCGAACGAGCTCGAAAGCGCCGAGCAAATCAAGGCTTTTATATTGAAAAAGCTTGAAGATATGCTGATTGCCGACATCAAAAACGGCTCGACTTCCTACGGTCCGCACCGCGACGATATTTTGGTTGAAATTAACGGCAAAAATTCGAAGCTCTATTCCTCTCAGGGGCAACAGCGCTCGGCGATACTTTCGCTGAAGCTTGCCGAGGGCGAAATATCGTTCGAGGATACGGGCGAATATCCGGTTTTTCTGTTTGATGATATTTTAAGTGAGCTGGACGAGGAGCGCCAAAATTATATATTGAGACGAATAAATTCAAAGCAGGTATTTATAACGGGCTGTATAGATTATCTTTTCGACGGCGTAGAAAACGCCAACAAAATTTATGTCAGCGACGGCAAATATGAAATCAGAGGCTGAATTTGAAAAAAATATCGGCTAAAAAGGTATTAAATGGAAATATTTCTTCACGCGGGCAACAATGTCAATATTCGAAAAAAGGACATTGTTGCGATAATGGATATAGATAAAACCAGCACACACAAGGTGACGCGCGATTTTTTGGCAATGGCAGAAAAAAGCGGCATTGTCAAGAGCATCACCGACGATATTCCGCGTTCGTTCATCGTTACCGAACGTGACGGCAAGCGCACGGTTTATATTTCACAGCTTTCGCCGGCGACGTTGAGGGAGAGAATGTGAAATTAGCAATTAGCAATTAGAAATTAGCAATTGTGGTAGATTTTGTTATGCAAAATCTTTATTATTAACCAAAAACCAAATAAAACAAACATACAGAGAGGTAAAAATCTTGGCATACGAAGTAACTCAAAAATACGACGAAAACCAAATCCAGGTGCTGGAGGGTCTCGAAGCGGTTCGAAAGCGCCCCGGCATGTACATCGGCTCGACCTCGCAGCGCGGTCTGCACCATTTGCTGTACGAGATTGTGGATAACTCAATCGACGAGGCGCTGGCCGGAAAATGTAACAAAATCACGGTGACACTGCACAACGACGGCTCGGTTTCCGTACAGGATAACGGCCGCGGCGTACCGTCGCAAATCCACCATAAAATGGGCATTCCGACGCTTGAGGTGGTATTTACGGTGCTTCACGCGGGCGGTAAATTCGGCGGCGACGGCTACAAAATTTCCGGCGGTCTTCACGGCGTGGGCGCGTCGGTTGTTAATGCGCTGTCCGAGTGGCTGGAGGTTGTCAACT
>CAYWMF010000390.1:0-1335 GCA_964459175.1 uncultured Oscillospiraceae bacterium | reverse complement strand
GGTTGATGGCGAGCTCACCCGATGTGTACTGATCGAGTCCGCCGATTATGTTCAAAAGCGTAGTCTTACCGCAACCCGACGGGCCGAGGATCGAAACGAATTCACAGCGTCTGAAATTCAGATTTATCCCATTGAGAGCCGAAACCGACTCATCACCCGACAGGTATGTTTTCTTAATGTTTTTAAGCTTCAGCATAGTTGCTCCTGTCTTTTGAAAATAGATTACACTATATATTATCGCAAACGCACCTCATAATTCAATACAAATCTTTGAACATTTCGTGCTCTTTCGGTTTCATGTGTTTTTTTCTTCGTCAAAAAGCGAAGAATTCCGTTCGGCGACCTATGTCACGCTCGAAATTCATGTCATATAATGGTAATGCAGAGAAATCTGCAATGTCAGCCGAAAGGAAAATACAATGGCTCAATTCACAAATCAAGCACAGCTTTCTTATAACGGAGTTACGGTAAACTCTAATGTTGCCGTCGGCGAGATTGAGGAAACGCTGTCGATCACGAAGACAGCACTGTCGTCAACGTACGGCCGCGACGACACCGTAAGCTATGTCGTAAGTCTAATAAACTCTGGAACGACGCAGATCGGTCCACTGACGCTTACCGATGATCTCGGCTCTTACGAATATAATACCGCAACGCTCTACCCGCTCACGTATGTTCCGCAGAGCATACGTCTTTTCGTAAACGGAAGACTCGAAACGGCACCGAGCGTCACGGGCACGTCTCCGCTCGTCATCGGCAGCATTACGCTACCCGCCTCGGGAAACGCGGTCATCATTTACGAAAGCCGCACGAACTCGGCGGCACCTCTTGATGTCGGCTCATCCGTGACGAATACGGTCACCGCAAGCGGTGTTGCTCTCGCTGACGATATTACGGCATCGGAGGTTATAAGCGCAGAGAACGCGCCTGAGCTTGCGATCACGAAAACGGTCGAACCCGTGCCCGTTTCGTCAAACGGACGCGTGACCTACACTTTCCTCATACAAAACAAAGGCAACACGGGAACGGTGGCCTCTGATGCCGTTGTTTTGACGGACACATTTGACCCCAAACTGACAAATCTCACCGTAGAACTGAACGGAACTCCTCTCGTCGATGGCGTCTCGTACACCTACAACGCCGATACGGGCGTTTTCGCAACGGAGTCGGGTGTGATAACGGTCGACGCGGCAAGCTATTCACGCGACGTTGCGAGCGGTCTCTGGACGATCTCTCCAGCGGTCGCAACTCTTACCGTGAGCGGCAATATCGCGCCTTAAACTTCCGAAAGCAAAAAGCGAGTGCATCCGTAAGCTCGGGTGCACTCGTTTTATT
>CAYWMF010000389.1:0-1347 GCA_964459175.1 uncultured Oscillospiraceae bacterium | reverse complement strand
CGCGTTCTCACGACTTTCTCGACAGTCTGAAAAGCCTTGCATAGAGTTTACGCTCTATGCAAGGCTTTTATCGGTTTAATTCAGCACTGCCGCGGTGCAATATGATACGCTATTGTGCAAAGCCGAAGCGCTTGCACTACCGCGGGCAATGATATTGTTCGCAATAGCGAGTAATTAGATACCCTTCTTGTTGCGGTCGATTTTTTCGAGGTCGGTGAAGTTGTACTTTGCAACGTGGCCGGGCAGAGGAAGAATCTTTTCGTTGATGGCATCGATGATGGTGTCAGCCTGCGGGAAGAAGAACTTCTCGAGCTCGAATGCGGGGGTGATCCAGTTGCGGGAGCCGACAACTACGGGCGGGCCGTCGAGGTAGTCAAATGCAAGCTCGGCAACGGTGGAAGCCATGTCGCGCATTACGGACTGACGTTCGCAAGCATCACCGACGAATACGATCTTGCCGGTCTTCTTAACCGACTCGAGAACCTTTTCGTAATTGAAAGGAACGATGGAACGGGTATCAATGATTTCAGCGGAAATGCCGTATTTTTCTTCAAGAATCTTAGCGGCTTCCAATGCGCGGTACAGAACCGCACCGATGGTAACGATGGTGATATCCTTACCGGCGCGCTTGATGTCGGGCTCGCCCAGCGGGATTTCGTAGTAGCCTTCGGGTACGCCGCCCTCATGGAACTGCTCGCCGATGTCGTAAATGCGCTGGCTTTCGAAGAAGATTACGGGGTCGGTGCCGGCAAGAGCGGAGTTCATAAGACCCTTTGCATCATACGGTGTAGAGGGGAATACGACCTTCAAGCCGGGGATATGTGCGGTAAGTGCGGTCCAATCCTGAGAATGCTGTGCACCGTACTTGGAGCCGACGGAAACACGAACGATAACGGGCATCTTGAGAATGCCGGCGCTCATGGACTGCCACTTGGACAGCTGGTTGAAGATTTCGTCGCCTGCGCAGCCGATGAAGTCAGCATACATAAGCTCGACGATAACACGTCCGCCGCTCATTGCATAGCCGACAGCGGAGCCGACGATAGCCGCCTCGGAAATAGGCGAGTTGAAGAATCTGTGGTAAGGCAGAGATTCGGTAAGACCTCTGTATACCGCGAATGCGCCGCCCCAATCACGGTTATCCTCGCCGTAAGCGATGAGGGTGGGATCGGTGTAGAATTTATTGATAATAGCTTCGAACAGACCGTCGCGCAGACCGAATACCTTAGCCTTCGGTACGGGCTTGCCCTCTGCGTCGAATGCGAAACGAGCCTTGGACTTGATAGCCTTTACGCGGGGGTTTTCTTCAAGAGGAATGAGAACATCGGGCTCTCTGGTGGTATCCAT
>CAYWMF010000388.1:0-1364 GCA_964459175.1 uncultured Oscillospiraceae bacterium | reverse complement strand
TAGAGTCGACAAACACCCTAAAATCTGATATAATAAAAAAAACAGAAAGAAGGGAAAAAGAATGGCGAGCTACAGTAAAGAATTCAAAGAAGAAGCAATCCGATTGTCAAATGAGATCGGCAGCAAGAAAGCAGCAGCACAGCTTGGAATACCGTACTACACATTAGCCGACTGGCGAAACAACAGCAAGCATCTTAAAAAAGTGCCCGAAGCTCTCAGTGAAGAGGAGCTTCGCATCAGAAACCGTGAGCTTGAGCGAGAGAACGCTGAGTTGCGGGAGGCAAACAATATCCTAAAGGATGCCCTCGGTTTTTTCGCAAAAGACCGGAAGAAGTAAAGACCTGCGAGCGACATATATTTGTTCTACAAAACAAGGATAAATACCGTGTCAATGCAATGTGCCGAGTTTTGCATATCAGTGAATCGGGATATTACCGATGGCTGAAAAACAAAGGAAAACCTACGGCTAGGGAGCTTCTTTCGGTCGAGATCAAGTCAATTCTTGATGAACATCCCGACAACGATAATTACGGAGTTAAGAGAATGCTTACAGCACTTGCAAGAAAAGGAATTCGTGTAAGCCAAAGAACCGTGTATCGTACAATGTCGGAGATGGGCATTTTGCACCGCAGAAGAACCCCTCGCGGAATAACAAAATCCACAACTGAGATACAAGAGCGAGAAAATCTGATCAGAAGAGACTTTAAGGCTGAAAAACCGCTTCAGAAGCTACTTTCGGATATTACCGAGATTCAATGCTATGACGGTAAAGTTTATGTATCAGCTGTTTTGGACTGCTACAATGGGGAGATCCTTTCGATTGCTATGGATAGCAATATGAAGAAAGAACTCTGCATTCGCACCATAAAGGAACTTGAATTGCAGTACGGTAAGAAACTCAAGGGAGCAATCTTCCACAGTGACAGAGGGAGTCAATATACCAGTGAGGCATTCAAAACAGCTCTCAAAGAGGCGGGACTAATTCAAAGTCTCAGTGGTACGGGGCATTGCTTTGACAATG
Organism: uncultured Oscillospiraceae bacterium; assembly: GCA_964459175.1. Classification (GTDB taxonomy): domain Bacteria; phylum Bacillota; class Clostridia; order Oscillospirales; family SIG627; genus SIG627. The sequence goes on along the minus strand of CAYWMF010000388.1, from coordinate 343 downwards.
CAAGAATGGAAAGTTTCTTTGCAACGTTAAAGAAAGAAAAAATCTACAGAATATCGGCATACAAATTAACACGCGAACAAGTTAAAAGCATTATTTTCAGGTATATATTTGTCTATTACAATCGAATCCGCATATCCTCTGTCAATCCCGGAGGATTGTCACCCGTTGCATACCGCGAATGGGCAGGATCAAACACGCCGGCAGCCGCCTGACGGCACCGTGCGCTTCGCGCGCATCTGAATTCTCTCCGTTCCGCTACGCTCCACTTCGTAAATTCAGATGCATTTATCATCTTTTATCACATTTAGGGGATTTTTCGACTGCACTTTTCTTGACAATTCCA
>CAYWMF010000387.1:0-1370 GCA_964459175.1 uncultured Oscillospiraceae bacterium | reverse complement strand
CGGAGCTGTTTTGCGAGCATTTCTTTAATTTTTTCTTTCATACATAAAATCCTTTCACTGTAAATGTTTTCTTCGACAATAATTATATAACAAACTCAAGATAATTTCAATAGGTTTTGCAAAATTATTTTGAAATAGCGGGAAAATATTGCGGAACGGCAAAAAATGCGCGTTCCGCAACGTTTTTTTTATGTAAAATCACACACTGAAAAGCAGATCGCCGTAGGTCGGGAAAGGCCATGCATCCTTGGCAACCAGCGTTTCCAGCTCGTCCGCCACGGCGCGAAGCTCCTGCATTGCGCCCAGCACGTTGTCGCGGAAGTACTGCGCTTCGCTCAGCAGGTCGTTGCATTCATGCGTTTCGATAAGCATCTTGTCCAGCTCCTCGGTGCGGCGATAGAGGCAGGTTGTCAGCGAATCGAGCTTTTTGGATATTGCCAGCTCTGCGCCGCCGCTGATGTCGATGCCGATAGCCTTTTTGGCAATGGCGGCGTCGGCCAGCTTCTTGGAATAGGAAATAACGGCGGGCAAAATATCCTTTTTGGCCATTTCAAGCATGGTCAGCGCCTCAATGTTGAGCACCTTGCAGTAGTTTTCGAGCATGATTTCGTATCTCGAACGGATTTCCTTTTCGCTTAAAATGCCCAGCTTTGTGAACACCTTGATGTTTTTGTCCTCGACAAAATACGGCAGGGCGTCAACGGTTGTTTTGAGGTTGAGAAGCCCGCGTTTTTCGGCCTCCTTAACCCATTCGGCGGAATAATTGTTGCCGTTGAAGATAATTCTTTTGTGCTTTTTGATGGTTTCCTTCATCAGCGCCTTGAGCTCTTTTTCGAAATCCGCCGCCTTTTCCAAGCGGTCGGCAAAATCCGAAAGCACACTTGCCACGATGGTATTCAGCACAGTGTTTGTGTCTGAAATCGAGAAGGATGAGCCCGGCATACGGAATTCAAACTTGTTGCCGGTAAAGGCAAAGGGAGAAGTACGGTTGCGGTCGGTGGTGTCCTTTTGAAAATCGGGCAGTACATTTACGCCGGTTTTCATCTTTTTGGCGGCCACGGCATCATAGGATTTGCCGGTTTCGATAGCCTCCAGGACCGAGGTTATCTCATCGCCCAAAAACATTGAAACTATCGCCGGCGGGGCTTCGTTGGCGCCCAAACGGTGGTCGTTGCCGGCGCTGGCTACGGTCACGCGCAAAAGCTCCTGATGCTCGTCAACCGCCTTGATTACGGCGCACAGGAACAGCTGGAACAGCTTGTTGTTCTGCGGCTCCTTGCCGGGGTCGAACAAATTCATGCCGGTGCTGGTGGACAATGCCCAGTTATTGTGCTTGCCGCTGCCGTTTACGCCGGCAAACGGCTTTTCGT
>CAYWMF010000386.1:0-1394 GCA_964459175.1 uncultured Oscillospiraceae bacterium | reverse complement strand
GCTTTCGTACCGATCCCACTTTTCGCGGTTGCGCCAGTCCTCGTCGGTAATTTTCCAGTTTTTTTCGGGTACATTCTGCCGCTCGTTGAAGCGGCGCAGCTGTTCGTCCTTGTCAATGTGAATCCAGAATTTGACGATTATTGCACCCCAGTCGGCAAGATATTTCTCAAATTCGCAAATTTCGTTGTAAGCTATGCGCCACAGCGACGGCGGGGTTAGTTCTTCTATGCGCTCCACCATTACGCGGCCGTACCATGAACGGTCAAAAATCTGAATGTGCCCGGTTTTGGGCAGATTGTTCCAAAATCGCCACATGTAATGGTGCGCCAGCTCCGAGGAACTCGGCGCGGCCACCGGTATTACCTCAAAGCCGCGCGGATCCAGCGCCTGCGTTATTCGCTTTATATTTCCGCCCTTGCCGGCGGCATCCCAGCCCTCGTAAACAATAATTATCGGGATTTTGCGCTGATATATGATGTTATGCAGTGTGCGAAGCTTTTTTTGCTCCTTCTTTAAAATTTCCTTGTATTCCTCCGCCGCAATGGATTTGTCGAGCGAATACTCCGCAAGCTTCGGTGAATGCACCGTTTTGTATAGTGGAGTCGGAATATCGGTACAAGGGTCAAGTGGCAGTTTTTTGCGCGCGATGGCGTGTTCGACCTCCGAAATAATGGTGTTGAAAATTTTTACACGCGCGAATTTTCGATCATTTGCTTCAACCACTGTCCAAGGCGCATAAGCGGTGTCGGTTTGAGTCAGCATGTTGTCAAAGGCTTCAAAATGCGCTTCGTATTTTTTGTGCCGCTTTATGTCCCTTTCGGTGACGCGCCAGGCTGTGGCGGCGTCTTTTTTCAGCTTTGTGAAGCGCTTTGCCTGCTCGTCCTTGCTTATGTGCAAAAACAGCTTGATAAGCAGATAGCCGTTGTCGGTAAGCTGACGCTCGAATATGCGAATGCTGTCAAGGTATTGCTCGGCGGTTTCGTCATCTTTGTTGTTGTCGATTTTGTCAACCGAAACATCGTAATACCAGCTTCTGTCAAATAGCGCAATTTGCCCGTTGCTGGAGATCTTTTGCCAAAAGCGCCACAGCGGTGGCATACGCTTTTCGGTGTCGGTGGGCGCATCTATGGAATGCACCTTGAAATTGCGTGGGTCGAGGTTCTCGATAATATCGGAAATAAAGCTGCCTTTGCCCGAAGCGCCCCAGCCCTCGAAAATTATTATCACCGGGATTTTGGCTGCTTTGACGGTTTGCCCGAGCGTTTTCAGTTTGTCGCGCAGTGGGGCTATCAGCGCGGAATATTCTTCCTTTATCAGCATATTATGCAGATTGACGTCGTACAGCATGGGCAGTCCTTTCCGCCGAACAGCATTGCTCTTCGGCAATGGAATAA
>CAYWMF010000385.1:0-1402 GCA_964459175.1 uncultured Oscillospiraceae bacterium | reverse complement strand
GCCGCCGTGAAAGCGTCGCCCGCGGCGGTGGTATCCACCGCCGAAACCTCGTACGATGGAATAATATCGGCATTCACGCCGTCATATACATATGCGCCGCGATTGCCCAGCTTCAAAACTATATATTTCGCGTTGACCATGATGGAAAGCTTTATTGTTGCGCTGACGGTGCTGGACATTGTGTCGGGCGAAATACCGGTGTAGGCCAGTGTTTCGGTTTCGTTGGGCGAAAAGATTTCAAGCTTGCCCAAATCCTTCAGCGGAAAATCCGCTCTTGCCGGGCCGGCGTCGATATAAACCTTGACTCCGCGTTCCTGCGCCATTCGGCAGGCCTTGATGATAGTAGCCTCGGGGATTTCAAATTGCATCAGCACCGCGTCGGGATAGGATATAAATGCCTCTTCCAAATCGTCCGCGTTGACGAAATTGTTTGCGCCGGGATATACTACAATGCGGTTCGAGCCGTCACTTTCAAGGAATATTCCGGCAAGTCCGGTACCGTTGTTTTTGTCAACGCCGATAAAACGCGGCGAAATATTTTCTCTTTCGTACATTTCGCGCAGAACCTTGCCGTTGGCGTCGTCGCCGACACGGGTGCAAAACAGCGTATCCGCGCCGAGTCGTGCGGCGGCCACCGCGGTGTTGGCGCCCTTGCCGCCGGGGACAAATTCATAATCGCGCCCGGTTATCAGTGTTTCACCGCGCTCCGGCACACGCTCCATTTTCATTATAAGATCCATATTAGCGCTGCCGATACATAAAATTCTTGGCTTTTTCATAGCGCTCTCCTTAATATATAAATTCTTTTGCATCTTTTTTGAGTATTACCGTATTTTCGCCGCTCGGCGATTTTTCAACATAGCCGATTTTTCTGGCCTCGACATTGTATTTCGCGGCGATTGCGGCGGCAAGCTCCGCGGTGGCCTCGTCACAGTATATTTCCATGCGGTGGCCCATGTTGAATACGTTATACATTTCCTTTTCGCCTATGTTTGCGTTTTCCGCAATCAGCTTAAACAGCGGCGGAGTGTCAAAAAGGTTGTCCTTAACATAGCGAAGCCCATTTCCGAAGTTTTTGCATTTTGCCTGCGCGCCTCCGGTGCAGTGGATAAGACCGCTTACGTTTGCCTTGGGATTGTCAAGAAGCTCCTTGAGAATGGGCGCGTAGGTTCTGGTTGGCGAAAGCAGAGCCTTACCTATTGTAATATCTGTGCCGGGCAGAGCGTCGGTCAGCAGATATTTTCCGCTGTAGGCCTTTCCGGCTTCAATGGTCGGCGAAAAGCTTTCGGGGTATTTGTCGCGGTAAACGCTCGAAAGCACCAGGTGGCGCGCGCCGGTCAGACCGTTTGACGAAATGCCGGAGTTGTATTCGGCTTCATATGTCGCTTTACCGTAAGACGCC
>CAYWMF010000384.1:0-1408 GCA_964459175.1 uncultured Oscillospiraceae bacterium | reverse complement strand
ATGTATACATTACCGTAAACAAAAACGCTATTCCCAACGACCCGCAAAAGCCCTTTGTAACAAGCGGTGTTCGTATAGGCACACCCGCCGCAACCTCGCGCGGCTTTGACGAAAACGACATGAAGCAGATCGCTCACTTTATAAAGCTCGCGGCGACCGACTTTGAAGCAAGCGCAGATAAAATCCGCGCGGCGGTCACCGAGCTCTGCGGCAAGCATCCGCTTTATTGATGAACACACCGCTTGCCGACCGTATGCGCCCGACGACAATCGACGAGGTTGTCGGTCAAAGGCATTTGCTTTCGGCAAATGCACCTTTGAAAAAGCTGTTGGAACGCGGAATACTGCCCAACATGATTTTTTACGGTCCACCCGGAACCGGAAAGACAACAGTTGCTCAAATTATCGCCAAGGAAGCCAAAATTGCGTTTCAAAAACTTAATGCGACTTCGGCTTCCGGAAGCGATATAAAGGACGTTTTGCGGCAAACCGACACCTTTATGGGCGCGGACGGCATTTTACTGTATATAGACGAAATACAATATCTCAACAAAAAGCAGCAACAAACCCTGCTGGAATATATCGAGGACGGCAGAGTAACGCTTATCGCTTCAACGACCGAAAACCCGTATTTTTACGTTCATAAGGCTATTCTTTCACGCTCCAGCGTATTTGAATTCAAGCCGGTCACAAAGGACGATATAGCTGTTGCGGTAAACCGTGCCATCAAGATTTTAAACGGAGCTTCCGACAATCCGAAAACACTGTCGGATGCGGGCTTCAAAGCCATTTGTGAGCGCTCGGGCGGCGATGTGAGAAGTGCATTGAACATTCTCGAGCTGGCTTTTTACACAAGCGACGATGCCGTAACCGAGGAGGACGTGTTAAGCGTTGCCGGCAGCAATTACATGACCTTTGACCGCGACGATGACGTTCACTATGAGCTTTTATCCGGCCTTCAAAAATCTATCCGCGGTTCGGACGAAAACGCCGCATTGTTTTACTTGGCACGGCTTCTTGACGGCGGAGATTTGCTTTCCGCCTGCCGTCGGCTTTTGGTCATAGCCTCGGAAGATATCGGTCTTGCCTACCCTATGGCCGCCGCTATAGTAAATTCCTGCGTTGACAGTGCGATACGCTTAGGGCTTCCCGAGGGACGAATTCCGCTGGCAGAGGCGGTGGTATTGCTTGCAACCTCGCCGAAATCAAACAGCGCTTATATGGCGTTGGATATGGCATTGGCCGACGTCAAGGCCGGCAAAGGCCGCGATATGCCGGAGCATTTGAAAAACAATCACTGCCCTACCGAAGGCTTTAAGGACGCGAAATACAAGTATCCGCACGACTATAAAAATCACTATGTCGAACAGCAATATCTACCGGACGATTTGAAGGGCAGAGTTTACTAT
>CAYWMF010000383.1:0-1446 GCA_964459175.1 uncultured Oscillospiraceae bacterium | reverse complement strand
TCGTTATGCTGTTTGGCCTTTTCGTATGCAGTCACCCAGCTTGAGGGAATTTGCTGGGTTTTCTGGACAAAGAATCGCCGCACCGCATCGGGATCTCCCTTGCTACTTTTAACCGCAACAGAGAGAATCGTGCGGAAAATGTCATAGACATTGGCCTTCACCTTTTCGAAGGTCGCCTCATCCGTCCGATCATCGGCAAGCAATTCTTTGTTGCGCAGATCGCACATGGCGATCTGTTCCTCAAAATAGCTATTCAGCTTCGACACTTTCTGTTCAATCATAGGACAACCTCAATTTTTCCGCATCCCACAAAATCAATGTGGTCCGATGCCTTATTTTCGCCGCCGAACATATTGTTTGCACCAACGGCAATATGGAATGTTCCGGCCATTTTTTCGTCCAGTACGGTATAACCGCACAAGTCCGTAACATTGGGGTTCATTCCAAGCCCCAGCTCACAGACAATCCGATTTTCCTGCGGCAACTCAGCAAAGTGCTTTGCAACTTCCGTATGGCTGCTGCCGGAAACTTCGCCATTCAAAATCTGCAATGTGACATTGTTGTATTTCACATCATCCAGATAGAATGTCTCAAAGAACACATTGCCATTGGTCTTGTTCTCAACAGGGGCAATGTAGACCTCACCGCAAGGAAGATCGCCGTCGCCAGCGTCAATGTGCCATGTGCGGCCAGTTAAGTCAAGGTACAGCACACAATCAGTGCCTGTATGAACGGCAACTTGCCTTACCCCGGCAAAGCGTTCAACCTCACGCTTACAAACCATATCGACTGTTTCATAGTCAACATCATAAGCCTTATTCATTCGCTGAACATAATCCTGCGGATCAAGATTGGACTCTGTAGCATTTGCTTCTGTCGGAATACGGATTTGCGTAAATCGCTTGCACTCCATCAGCTTATAAAAGAGCTGCGATATGTACTTGCGGTAAAATGCCATCTGTTCCTGTTCAATTTGATAACCAAGAACAATAGGCTGGTAGGCAAATACATCCAACACAGCATCGAATTTTGAGAACAACTCAAAATACCGATTATCGAAACAGCTTTCCTTTGCGGACGAGAAGATTTCCCGATTGATTGAGCGGGCTTGCTGCAAGAGGACTGGTGTTGCACCTAATGCGGCAACAGATGCCACAAAACTGTTTGCGATTTCTTTATCTGCATCTTCGCCCCAAAAGTGAACAAGGACAAGTTCTCCTGCAGAAATGCCACTTGCTTTTACAATCTTGGATATTGTTTCACTTTTCATGATCTCACCTCCAATCTACAAGTGATTATAACATAGTCTTATTGAAAACGCAACTCTATTTTGATAATTATAAAAACAGAGCTGCAGCAACGAAATAAAATACTACATAATAGTAAAATTATGTTTCGTTCAAATATTCTCACCCGAAATGTAAAATAATATAGGGGTGAGATAAA
>CAYWMF010000382.1:0-1467 GCA_964459175.1 uncultured Oscillospiraceae bacterium | reverse complement strand
CACCATTATGCCAAGCCAATTGATACGGACTTGTCATGTTGTCGGTATGCATTTCTTTTCCGAGAATTGCGCCGTCGGTGACCGCGGTAATGGTTAATTCATTTGGGAACTCTACCAGGAAAGTTGCAAAAACGATACCGGGATTTTCGGATATATCAATTTTTACCGTAGCGGTAGTTTCGCCTTGCTCGATGGTTGCAGTCTCAACCGTAATCTTTCCCATACCGGTGGCTGATACCATCAGCGTGGTTATGATTATAAAGCAAATTGCCATTAAAATTTTTTTGGTCATAGTTGTGTGCTCCTTTTCTTTTTAAGCTTTAGGCAAGGTCTCATAGCCAATCCAACCGGCAAGATGTCTTGCCAAATCTCTGTCGTCACGTGCGGTGACTTTACCGTCGCAGTTGACGTCTGCAGCATATTCGTCAATGGTTTCGTAACCGATCCAACCGGCAAGATGTCTTGCCAAATCTCTTTCGTCGCGTGCGGTGACTTTGCCGTCACCGTTGATATCTCCGAGTATTTTGGAAACGACGGTGATGGTGCCGTTTACAGGTCCAAAAGTAACCGTTTCGTCATCAAAGTTGAATGTGCCGTCTTCCACTTCGGTTATCGTTATCGGATATGTACCGTCAGCCGTGCCTTCGGCAATTTTGAATGTCAGTGTTACTGCAGTTCCGTTCGCAGTGTAATCTGTTTTCGCTTCACCATTATGCCAAGCCAATTGATACGGACTTGTCATGTTGTCGGTATGCATTTCATTTCCGAGAATTCCGCCGTCTTTAACACCGACCAACGTCAATTCCTTTCCGAACGAAACCTTGAAATTTGCAAAAACAACACCAGGATTATTCTTCAAGTTGATTTTGACGTCAACCGTGCTGCCGGCACGTCCCTTTGCCGAACCAACAACAATCTGCGGCGCGTTTTCATCAACGATGACCGCGTTCTTTTCCCATACGGCATATAAATCAACCGAGCTCTCCGCGGTATACGAACCTCCTGCCGCGTATGCCACACTGCCGTTCTCGCTCGTCGCCCAGCCCTTAAAGGTATAGCCCTCGCGCGTGGGTACCGTCGATGAAAGCGTCAGCGCTTGACCGTAGGTCTTGTTTTGATTGCTCGGCGCGCCACTGCCGCCGTTGGCATGGTAATAAACGGCATACGTAATCGGCGTCCACTGCGCATACAGAGTATGATTCGAAGCGGTGCTTACAGTAGAGCCGGAGCTTATCTGATTGCCGCCGCTCGCCGAAGTGTACCAGCCCTTGAACGTGTATCCCGCTCTCGATGCCGTCGGAAGCGTACCGTAAGTCGAACCGTAGCTTACAGTTTTACTCGACGACGAAGCCGTACCGCCGTTACCATTGAATGTGACGGTATAACCGTTTACCGTCCACTGCGCATACAGAGTATGATTCGAAGCGGTGCTTACAGTAGAGCCGGAGCTTATCTGATTGCCGCCGC
>CAYWMF010000381.1:0-1480 GCA_964459175.1 uncultured Oscillospiraceae bacterium | reverse complement strand
TTGCACGCCATCCTTGAGGCGCTCGAACGGGTGGGCGAGAATACAAATGCCGCCGCAACGGCGCGTTTCCTCGACGATTTTATCCGGCGGCACGGTAAGCGATTTGGGGTCGAAAGTGATATTCGGCGTTTTTTCAAGGAACATGGCGATAATATGGTTGGTGCCGGTTGTAAACTCAACTGCCGGTATGACAATAAAATCGTCGTTGTCGTTGACAAGCGATTCATCTATGTCACAGCAGGCATGATCGCATATGCACACGCCGTCCAGCCCGCGCTTTTTTGCCGCGGCGATAATTTCCTTGTAGCTCATTGTGCTGTCAAAGGATTTGTGCGAATGCACATGAAAATCAATTTTAAGCTTCATTACTGCTCCTTAATAAACAGATTTTTTACATAAATGAAAAAAGGCTTCGGATCGTCAAAGGAAAAAACAGCTTCCTTGACGCGCGGGTTGAAAAAGTCCGCTACAGCACATAAAAATTTTCCCGGTCTGCCACACAGCAGATATTTGAATGCACTTATGGTATCATTGACTATGAAATTCATTCGTACGCCTTTTGTATATTTCGGCTCATCAAGCGGAATATCGGCCGCGCATTTCACCCAATTTTCGGTGAAATTGCTCTTTGCGCTCAGTGTCAGCGGAAAGCTGCCCCATACACGCGGATTGATTTCCAAAAGTTTGCCGCCCTTAAATTCCACCATGGCGATGCCGCTGAAATTCAGCTCCCTTAAAAGCAGATGCGAATATTCTATAAGCTTTTTGTCGTAAATTGTTTCACAGCAGGTTGACGGTCCGCCGGTTACGGGTAATTCGCGTATTCTGCGATGACATATAACACCGCCGATTTCATGGTTTTTTGTCATAAGAATGCAAACGCCGACTCCGTCACCCTCAATATACTCCTGGACGACGGGCGACGGATCGTAATGGCTCATTTTTTCTAATGCCGCGAGATATTCGGCACGATTGTTTGCGCGGATATAGCGCTGTTCCGCATGTAAACCGAATTTTTCTCCGCAGGACGGTTTGACTATTACAGGGTATTTGTCGGGTTCACCGTCATATTTTGCAGGTGTCGGAATACCGAGCCTTAAGGCTGCTTGAGCGACTGCCTTTTTGTCGTTTGCCGCGTCCAAGGCTTGAGGCGTAGGAACAAGAAAATCGCAGTATGGCTTGAATTTTTCTCTTTCGCGACTCAGAAGCTCGGTGGTTTTGGCGCCGATCGGAATAACGATGGGGCGTTCATAGCCGCGTATCAGCTCCAACAGCTCATCCGAATAGCTGTTTTCATGCAAAAATGCCGCTTTTTTTACGTATTTTGATTTAAAGGCCGGCGGAGTTTTTTTGAAGTCGTCGGTCTGACATACCGTTATGCTGTATTCGGCGTCTGCCAATGCGCGGACGGCGGCGAGCGAGGAACGGTATTTGACATCGGTTATAATAATATTTTTCATATATAGATAATACCATAAAT
>CAYWMF010000380.1:0-1490 GCA_964459175.1 uncultured Oscillospiraceae bacterium | reverse complement strand
CGAACGGCACGGCGGCGGTCGGGTCGTACGCGCCGAACGCCTGGGGCTTGTACGACCTGCACGGCAACGTATGGGAGTGGTGCCTTGACTGGAACGGTTCGCTCGGCTACGGCACCGACCCCGAAGGTTCTTCCTCGGGTTCGTGCCGGGTGGAACGCGGCGGCAGCTGGTACAGCGTTGCGGACGACTGCACCTCGTCCTGCCGGATCAACGACTACCCGTCGAGCCGTGACGGCGTCTTCGGCTTCCGCCTTGTCAGGACCCTGAAAAATAAAACGGAGTACGCAGGCGGCGGTCCAGCGGTAGCTGGTTCCGCCGCCGTCTCGAACGTCTCGTGGCGGGCGCACGGCGAAAGCGCCCCCATCACGAGGCCGTTGCAGATCGACTACGTGCCGGACGGGAACGGACGCGCTGTGGTCAGTGTCGATGGGCAGGCGGTCATCGATTCGGCGACGTCCGGTACTTATGTGTGGCAGCCGCAGACGAACGGGACGTATACGGTCGAGCATTCGGGCTGGGGCGGGGCCTTTACGGCGACATATATCGCCTGCGATGGCCTGTCAACGGGCGATTACGGTCACATGGATTCCGTGGATGGGCGGACGTGGGAGTACCAGGTCGAGAATGACGGCTCGGCGAAGGTGACGGGCGTGTCGTCTGCGACCGGCGAAATCGAGATTCCGTCGAATCTCAACGGCCGCCGTGTGACGAGCATCGGGTCTTCTGCGTTCTCCGGCTGCAGAGGCCTGACGTCGGTGGCGATTCCGGCTGGCGTGACGAGCATCGGGTCTTATGCGTTCAAAGGCTGTAGCGGATTGAAGGAAGTCGTGTTCGTGGGCAACGCGCCGACAGGCGTTGACGACGATACGTTTCCGTCGTCCGCGACGGTCTACGTCCATCCGGGTTCGACGGGCTGGGGCGTGGCGATTCCCGGCACGTGGAAGGGGGTGCCGATTCGCTATGCGCCGTCGCAGCCGACGGTGGAAGGTGATGCGGACGCGACCGTCACGGGCGACGCGGAGGCGGGCTACATTGTTACGCCGAGCGCCACCAACAGGAATGTCGAGGTGACGATTCCCGACGGGGTTGCGGCGACAAATGTGACAGTCGTGGTTGGTCCGGACGTCGCGACGGTCAGGCCGAACGGCGCGGTGGTGAAGGTCGTGCGGGACGGCCACGACATCACGGCGTTCCTCGACATTCCGGCGGCGGTCGGCGGCGTGGTCAATCTCGCGTCCGCGACGGTGAAGGCGGAGTACGCGAATGAACCGCTTGATGTTAAGAAGGGCGCGGAGATCCACCTGGACAATCCGTCCAAGCCGTCGCTCAAGACCGCGCCGACGCGGGAGGGGCTCGTCTACACGCTCCGCGAGGGCGTGACGCTCGACGCGATGCAGGACCGTGCGACGAAGGTCGGCGACGGCCAGCAGTGGAAGCCAAACCTCACCGTGAAGGGCGGCGCGAGCGGCTTCTACTCCATCCGCGTGGAC
>CAYWMF010000379.1:0-1495 GCA_964459175.1 uncultured Oscillospiraceae bacterium | reverse complement strand
AGTCGCGTGTAAGCGCGACAGGGGCGATAGCCCAAAGACTTGCGAAGCAAGGCTTTATGCATATATTATACCATAAACTTTGCTTAAATAAAAGATATTTTTTTAAACTTTTTTAATTTTTTCAACGCATTTTACAAGCCTCCGCACATCGCTCGGACTATTGAACGCGCCGAACGAAGCACGCACCGCTCCGTCGCCGCCGGTTTTCAACAGCTCGTGTGCCAAAGGTGCACAATGAATCCCACTCCGAACCGCTATTTCGGCGTCGTCCAGCCGCTGCGCGACGCGGTCGCACTGTACACCATGTACATTGAACAGAACGATACTGCCGAATTCGGAATAAATATCCACTCCACGCATATTTCCCAGCGCCTGCGCGGCCGCCATGGCGCACCGCGTCGTGCGGTAGGAAAGCTCCTCCATGCCGACGGCGTTTATGTACTCTATGCCTGCTCCCATAGCTATAATCGCCGCGGTCGGCAAGGTTCCCGCCTCCAGCTTTTCGGGCAAATACGGCGGCATTTTCCCGTCCTTCGGCATAACTCCGCTGCCACCCGTCATAAGAGGCACAGCTTCGTTTGACATTCGCTCGCTTACAATCAGCGCCCCCGCTCCGCAAATACCGTACAGCCCCTTATGCCCCGGAACGCACAGCATATCTATTCCGCATTTTTGCATATTTATATCAAAATAACCCGCACCCTGCGCGCCGTCCACAACAAACGCGACACCGCGTTTGCGGCATATTTTTCCGATTGCTTCCAGCGGAAATTTGTACCCGTTGACGTTGGAGCAAGCGCTCACCACCACCGCCGAGGTCTCGGGCGAAATCAGCCGCTCGAGCTCACCCACCGTCGCGGCGGAATTCGAAAAATCGGGCTTGACAAAATCAATTTTACACCCCTTTTCATCGCGCAGGCGGTACAGCGGCCGCAGCACGGCATTGTGCTCCAGCAAAGTCGTCACAACATGCGTGTCGGGTTTTACCACACTTTGAATGGCGATATTGAGCGCATGTGTGGTGTTGAGCGTGAAAATCACGTTTTCGGCGAGCGGACAGCCGAAAAATTCAGCCACCCTTTCGCGCACGTCGTACACCGCCGCGGACGCCGCCAACGCGGCCTTGTGACCGCTTCTGCCGGGATTGGCGCCGTATTTTGTCAGCGAAGCGCTGACCGCGCGATAGACGCTTTTGGGCTTTGGGTAGGTCGTGGCGGCGTTGTCAAGATAAATCATCCGTCCGCCTCCCCCGTGACCGAGGTGATTTTGACCCCGGTTTCCCTCAGCAAAGCAACGATTTTGTCGGCGTCGCCGCTTTTGATTTCGACGCCGTAGCCACAGCCGTTTGTTGCGGCGGTTTGCCGATTGACGACGCGGCAGGCTATATTTAATTCGTTCAGCACGCGGGCGGCCTTGTGCGCGTAGGTTGCCGAGCCGGTGCCGATAAAAAGCTTCATACAATACCTCCAAATGTTTTTAGTACAGTATATGTATG
>CAYWMF010000378.1:0-1504 GCA_964459175.1 uncultured Oscillospiraceae bacterium | reverse complement strand
ACAGCTGACAGCTCCCCTTGCACAGGGGAGCCTCCAAAATGGGAGCCTCCATGATGGCGGTTTTTCGCAGAAAAATCTTCCTTAATTGTTAATTTTTCAGATTAGCTGTTCCACATACGACGGAAATTTGCGGTAATCGTCAACGCAGATGAATTTTATATCCGACTTGTACACCGATTCGTCGTTACCGCCCATGCCGTAATCGTCGCCGACAAAAACCACGTTGTCGTGGGTGTAGCCGTGCTCGCGGCAATATTCGTCCAGCGCGTGAAATTTGTCATACGGCTTGGGCGCCATGTCAAACGACGACGAACCGCCGACAAATACCACGTAATCCGAAAAGACCTCGGCCACCTCGGCGTATATTTTGCGGCGCTTTGCACGGTCGGGGTCAAAAGCCAGTTTGTCCTCCTGCAATGCCTTTGTGCCCAAAATCGGGAAGGTCACACAGCCGGATGGATGAAATTCCACATTTTCACCGCGAAATTCGGTAAAGCCGTATTTTTCGCGCAGCATCGTAACCCGCCGCTCCACCGAGGCGCGGTCGCAGTCGAAAACCATGTCCTTTTTTATGTCGATATCCCCGGTTTGCGGATTGTATTCGGCGTATTGCAGACCGTAATTGCCGATAATGTCTATAGGATAACGTCCAAGCTGCTCAAAAATTCGGCGCGCTTGTCCGGCGCCAACCATAAGCAGCTTGTATTTCTGCCCCAGCGCGTCCAGCGCCGCCTTGTTTTCGGGGCTGAGCGGCTGTTTGTGCTGGGTCAGTGTGCCGTCGAGGTCAAAGGCGATAATTTTAACATTTTTCATTTTATTTTCCTCGCAAAATATTGGATTTTATATTGACTTTTGATTTATTTGTGCTATAATGTAGTTGATTCCAAAAGCTAAAATCACATAATAATTATATCACAAATTTTACACAATGTCAAATCCCGCTTTCGGCTTAAAGCGGGTGAAAGGAAGCTGTTATGAAACCCACAAATTCTGAGCTGCATTCGTATTCGGCCGAGCCGATTTGCGAGTGCCATATGCATTTGGAGTTCAGTCGTCCGATCGACGAAACTGCGGAAATATTCTCCAACGTTAAGCGGCATTTCAACTATTCGCGTATGCTTATAAATGCTCTGCCGTACTATAAGCCTACCGAAAACTGTGAGTCGTTTTACTGCAAGGCAAAAATCCCCGGCACATACATCAGCGCCGGACTTCACCATTGGTACAACGAAAAGGACACGGCGGATTTTTATCTCAACGAGATAAAGAAATATCACGCCATGGGCTGTGACGGTATAAAAATGCTGGAGGGCAAGGCTAAAGTTAACCGAAAGCTGCGCGCTCCGCACCTGGACGACAAGGTTTACGACAAATTTTACGCATATGCCGAGGAAAACGAAATTCCGATACTGATGCACTTGGGCGACCCGCTGGATAATTGGGATATTACAAAAATTTCGCAGTACGGCCTTGAGCACGGCTGGTATTGCGGCTCCGACGACCC
>CAYWMF010000377.1:0-1508 GCA_964459175.1 uncultured Oscillospiraceae bacterium | reverse complement strand
TCGGCGAAAAGGCATCTTTGCTGATACGCGACGACATTTTGTATCGCCGCGGCGCGGACGGCGAGCTTGCACCGGTTGCAAAAAACAACGGCCTTGCCGTGGGAAAATCCGTTTGGGGCATGGGTCACGCCGTCATGATCGGCAATTTCTACGACGCCGTCGGCGGCAAGGACGCTTACTACTGCGATATCGAGGATGCCATTGCGTCGCTTGAAATAATACAGCAAATTTACGCCACCAGCCCGAATAAGCTCAGATGAAATTTCCGTATTCCGACGATAATAAGCGCTACCACACGCTGAATTATCATCTGCGGCATACCTTCGGCGCAAAAACCGTGCGAATACCGCTGGACGCCGGCTTCACCTGCCCGAATATCGACGGCAGGTGCGGCGTGGGCGGTTGTATATACTGCTCCGACCGCGGCAGCGGCGATTTTGCCGAATCGTCCCGCGTCCCGCTGGCGGAGCAATACTTTTCCATGCGCGAAAAAATGGCAAAAAAGTGGGACAGCGCGCGCTTTATTCCGTATCTTCAGGCTCATACGAACACCTACGCGCCGCTTGACAGGCTCAAGGAGATATACGAGCTGTGTCTGAGCCTGCCCGATGTGTGCGGCTTTGCCGTGGCAACCCGTGCCGACTGCATTAGCGAGGAAATCGCCGATTATTTGGCGGACATTGCCCACCGAACCTATCTTACCGTCGAGCTTGGACTGCAAACCGCCCACGACAGCACCGCCCGATTGATTAACCGCGGGCACAGCTTTGACGATTTTGTCAAGGGCTATCGCCTTTTGAGCGAACGCGGCATTAATATCTGCGTCCATCTGATTAACGGACTGCCGGGCGAAAGCCGCGAAATGATGCTGGACACCGTCAAAAGCGTGGCTGAATTGAAGCCGCACAGCGTGAAAATCCATCTTTTGTACATACTCGACACCGCGCCGATTGCGCGCCTTTACCACGACGGCAAATTTGAAGCAATGACGCGCGAGGCTTATGTTGAGCTTGTGGTGAGTCAGCTGGAGCTTTTGCCGGCCGAAACGATTATCGGACGACTGACCGGCGACGCGCCGCGCGAGCGGCTGATAGCGCCGCAGTGGAGCCTGAAAAAATTTTGCGTACTGAACGAAATAGATAAAGAATTTGTAAGAAGGGACAGTTTTCAAGGAATTTATGCTGATAAATAACATAGACTTCGCTCACGACCTCATCACCCGCGCGCTGGCTGAATGCCGCCACGACAAAAAATCCGACGATTTTTCGCGGCTTTACCTGTGCGATTTTACCATGGGCAACGGCAACGACACGCTGTTCATGTCGCGGCTTGCCGAAGCGGACGCCCTTAGAGTTTTCGCCTTTGACATTCAGGCGGCGGCGCTGGAATCCACCTCGGCTTTTTTGAAAAAAAGCGGCGCGCCGCAAAATTACACGCTGATAAACGATTCACATTCCGCGCTGGATAAGTACGTTCCCGCCGACGGCGAAATGGCATGCGGCATGTTC
>CAYWMF010000376.1:0-1509 GCA_964459175.1 uncultured Oscillospiraceae bacterium | reverse complement strand
CAGAAAGGGTTGTAAAAATGAAAAGAGTTAAGGACAAAGAGATACTTGTCGGTGCGGACTTTGCCGGCTTTCCGCTTAAGGAAGCCGTTGTAAGCCACCTGGCGGCAAAGGGCTGGAAAATCACCGATATAGGCGTTAAGGCCGATTCCGACCCGAACGATACCGATCTTATGTTCCACCGCGTGGGACTGCGCGCCGGTGCCATGATTTCGGAAGGCGAATTTGAGCGCGCGTTGTTGTTTTGCGGAACCGGTATGGGAATACACATTGCCGCATCAAAATGCCCGCATGTACACGCAGGCGTTGTCGAAAGTGTGCCGGCGGCATTGCGCGCGATAACCGGAAACGGCGTCAATGTACTGGCGATGGGTGCGTTTTACGTTGCGCCGCAGATGGGCTGTGACATAGCCGACGCATATCTCAATGCCGAATTGGGAAGCGGCTACGAATGGTGGCACAATTTTTACGAATTCCACAAACTGGCCATCGACGAGCTGGAGGCATTCGACTATAACGAATACAAAAAGAACGGCTTCAAAGTAAACAAGCTGGGCGATTTTCCGTTGAAACTCGAAACCAAGCCGGAATAAGACAATTATTGCCGCGAACAAATCAGTTCGCGGCAATTGTTTTTGCGACCGCCGACAAGCTTTCGAAAAAGCAAAAATATTGCGCAAGGCATGACACGTCGCATGCTGTCAAATCACAATTTACATACAGTCTAAATTTTGTAATTATCGTTAAGCCTTTTAATATATTTGCGTGGTGTGGTGTTCATTTTTCTTTTGAAGACATAGCTGTAGTAGCTCTGCGAGGAAAAGCCACAGCGATAGGCTATTTCGGTAAGCGTCATATCGGTGGTCTGCATGAGCATAACCGATTTTTTTATTCGTTCCTCTTCGATGTAACTGTGCAGGGTCTTGCCGACAGCACATTTGAAAATATTGTGAAAATGTATCGGGCTTATCGAAACATGCTTGGCAACCGCCTCAAGCGACAGGTCGCTAGCCAAATTATTGTCGATAAATTCAATTGCGGCGTCTGTTATGCGGCTTCGTCCGTCATTATCACGTCGCTTCTTGTTTCCGCTTTCTTCACCGAGAAAATATATCATTCTGAGCAAAATACTTTGCTTCATAATTTCGCTATAGCGGTACTTGTAAAGCTCCTCGAACAAACGCTCATACATTTCGCGGTTGGAAATTTCGATAAAATTCGGCAGTGAAATAAGCTCTTTATACAAATAAGCGTCCGAAACCGCAAGATGCACATAACGGCATTTGAACGGAAATTTTGTATGCCGCGTTTGGCCGGGCTTTGCACAAATGAACAGCGCAGTTGTGATTTTTGCCTGCTCATCGTCGATATAAGATATCCCCTCGCTCTCCAAGGGCAATTCCAGCTCGAATAACCGAGCCGTTCTGCTATGTGAAACGCTGATGTCGGAATAGGAAATTTTCGAATTGAATATTCCCATGCTCTCGATTTCCAAGGCCTGCATATAAAGAC
>CAYWMF010000375.1:0-1518 GCA_964459175.1 uncultured Oscillospiraceae bacterium | reverse complement strand
GGATGCAAATGGAGAACATACGCCTTGTCGAAAAGCTCATGAAGCAGAGTTTCAACGCTGGGACGTCCTGTTTGACCCTTTGCGCGGGCGTCCATCATATCCTCGAGAACTTCGCTTTCACGCTGAGCGTTGTTTTCGGAATAAGCCTTATTCCACATTTTTTCGAGCTCGGCTCTGCGCATTACTACAAATTCTTCCGGCTTGATGGTTGCAAGCGAGGTGCCGGAGCCCTTGATGTAAAGAAAATCCTTGTCCTTAAAGGAGGTGTTTCCGCCGCCGGCCAGGACATATTCGGGATTTTTACCGTATTTGTTGGACATTTCTGCAAGAAGTTGTACACTCATGGTAAATGGTTGTACCGCTTGAGGATTGGTCAAGCGGTAACGTCCTTTCTTTAATTAATATAGTTAGATTGCTTTTGCGTTGGCAAGCAGATACTTTTCGGCTTCTGCGCACCACAGACCTCTGTTGGCCTTGGTTATGCGGGCGAGCTCCTTGAACATGGGATTGGTTTCACCCAGCTTTTCGAAATCGTCGATTGCGGTGAGCTCGAGGTCGATGTTGGGGTAAATAAGCTTTTTGCCGCCGGGAATCTTGGGCAGGTTCAGAGTGGTTTCGGCAACGGCATTAAGACCGCCGATGTGAGTTACCATTGCGGCAGGGTCGATTTTGCCCTCCTGCATCATTTTGATGGATTCGAGCATATCATCGGTATTGCCGCCGGAGTTACCCGCAATATGAGTAGCGGCATAGTGTACGTTGTAGAAGTTGAAGTTTGCGCTGAACTTGGTGTCGGTCGGGCCGGCAAAGAAGTTGAGACAGCCGTCCTTTGCGAGCATTGCATCAGCCATTTCGACAACCGATTTTACGGGAGCGTAAACATATACATCGTCGAAGCCGTGTCCGTCGGTGAGCGCCATAAGCTCGGCGGTAGCATCGGTCATGGTCGAGGTGTTGACATATTTCAGTACAACGCCCTCTTTTTCGGCAATTTCGGGCGAAAGAATTTCAGCCGCTCTTGCAAGGCGTTCGTCGTTAATATCGGTAACAACGATAAGCGAGGGCTTTCTGTCGCAGTGGATTGCATAGTCGATTGCGCCCAGACCCATAGGACCGGCACCTGCCAGGATTGCCAGATTACCGCCCTTTACAATGCCCATGTCATGAACATAGCAGCCGGGTTTTGTGTGGTAGTTTACATGGAAGCCGCCGACAATGCAGGACATAGGCTCGGAAAGAGAGCCGTAGAAATAAGCGTCGCCGGTGTATTTGAGAAGGCTGTTGCATTCCATAACAAAATCGGGAATAACAATATAGGTTGCGGAGCCGCCGATATAGGGGTAAGCGTAGCCGGGGGTTGCAAGTCTGCCATCAACTGCGGGCTGAATTACAAACTTTTCGCCGGGCTTATACTTTTCTGCCCATTTCTTACCTACTTTAATGATTTCGCCGCAGAATTCGTGGCCGATAATGATAGGATTTTCGGCGATATCCGCGGGGACTCTCTTATGATTGGAG
>CAYWMF010000374.1:0-1519 GCA_964459175.1 uncultured Oscillospiraceae bacterium | reverse complement strand
CTAGGTCTCGCCGAAGCGCATCGGCAGCTCACGGTAGTAGCGCTGACGATTGAGATATACCTGATACTGGAAAGGACAGGTCATGGGCCGGAGGGCGAAGCATTCCTTGGTTTCGTCGGCAGGGTCGCCGATAATGAACATGCCGTCGAGATAGTGATCCCAGTGGCCGGAAATGCGGTACAGCTCGCGCTTTGCCATAAGCGGAGTTTTGGTAAGCAGATAGCCTGCATTTTCCTCGGTGTCCTCGACCCAGCGCTGGAGACGCTGTATCGTGCGCGCACCCTTGGGCAGAAGTATCGGCAGGCCTTGACCTATGCTGTCAACCGTGGTAAAATATTCCAGCTCACGACCGAGCTTGTTGTGGTCGCGCTTTTTGGCTTCCTCAACCGAATCGAGGTATGCTTTCAGCTCGTCGGCCTTGGGGAACGCCGTGCCGTAAACACGCTGAAGCATTTTGTTTTTGGCGTCGCCTCTCCAATATGCACCGGTGCATTGTGTCAGCTTTACTGCTTTGACCGCGCCGGTTGACATAAGGTGACTGCCCGCGCAGAGATCCACAAAATCGCCTTGGCGATAGAACGAAATTTCCTCGCCCTTGGGCAGCTCGTTGATAAGCTCAACCTTGTAGGGTTCGTTTCTTTCGGTCATCAGCTTGACGGCCTCTTCACGGCTGAGCGTGAAGCGCTCAAGCGGAATATTTTCGCTCATAATCTTGTTCATTTCTTTTTCGAGCTTGGCCAAAATTTCCTGCGAAAAACTGATTTCGCTGTCGAAATCGTAGTAAAAGCCGTTTTCGATGGCGGGTCCGATGGTCAGCTTCACCTCGGGATACAGGCGCTTAACGGCCTGTGCCAGAATGTGCGAAGCGGTGTGACGATAGACCTTTTTGGCTTCGTTGTCCTCAAATGTGAGAATTTCAAGTGTGCAGTCCTTGTCGATAACGGTGGCAAGATCGCGCACCTCGCCGTCAATTTTGGCACATACGGCGGCTTTTGCCAGCTTGTTGCTGAGCCCCTTGGCAATTTCATAGGCGCTTTGCGGCGCTTCGATTTCCTTGACGGAATTGTCCTTGAGCGTAATTTTGATCATAATATATACCTCTCTTGTGATATTTTTTCGAGTTGAAATAAAAAAATCACCCCGACAAATGTCGGGGTGATTCGTCTATGATGCTACTTCACGGTTCCACCCGAGCGTTTAACTCATTTATCCTTAACGCGGAAAACGGCGGCCATTTTCTGCCGCGGCTGTCTATGTTTAGGTATCCCGCAAAAGCGCGGCAGAACCTCGCACCGAACGGTTCTTCTCTGCGGCCGACAAAAGAGCGGGCATTTCACATAAGCCTGAATATTTAATATTATTCTACAACAATTTTTCGTTTTTGTCAAGTACTAATTCGAATATTTTTTGACTAAAGCCCGAAAAACAGAAAAAACCAGCCTTCAAACTCGATTTCGGTGTGCTGACAAACAATCGGCACAGCGGAATACTTTCTCGAGAGCATGAAAAAACCGAGCCC
>CAYWMF010000373.1:0-1520 GCA_964459175.1 uncultured Oscillospiraceae bacterium | reverse complement strand
CAACACTTGTTTTTTTAATGTGTTTATAGTATAATATATTTAATGCAAAAAATCAACCGTCAATTTAGCAACAAGTGTTGAGATAATGAAAGAGCTTTATATGAATACCAAAAATAATAAGCGTCGCCGCGATTCACAGACCAAAATCGAAATGGCCTTTGCAAATATGCTTTTGACGAGGAATATAAGCGAAATATCCGTTACCGATATATGCAAGGAAACCGGCTTAAACCGTACTACATTTTATGCAAATTATCTCGATATATACGATTTGGCGGATAAAATCCGCGAAAATATCGAGCAAGCCTTCGGGCGAGCGTTGAGCGATAAAGAGAACCAAAACGCGCTGACCATGTTTAGGCTGATATACGAAAATCAGATAATGTTCAAAGTATACTTCAAGCTTAACCACGATAAAAACAAGTACGACCGAATATATGATTTCGAGCTTGCCAAAAAGCATTTTGACGACGATCGGCATATAGCGTACCATATCGAATTTTTCAAAAGCGGGCTCAACGCCATAATAAAAATGTGGCTGGACGGCGGCTGTCGCGAAACGCCTGAGGAAATGGCCGAAATTGTCAAAAACGAATACCGCGGAAGATAAAAATTAATGTAAATTTTGCCATGCAATAGCTTTATTTTATATGTGTCAAAGCGATTCCGCTGATTTTTGAAAGCTTTTTCAGCTCTTCAATGTGATGCCCGGTGCCAAGCGCCAAATGATGCGTGGCGCCTGCCTCGCACCAGCGTGCCAAAAATTCACAGACAGGCACGCCGAAGGTTACGCGCGTGTTGGTATTTCCGGTTTGCGGAATGTCACCCGGCAGAGCCTCGCCCTCGGCGGCGATCATGCGGAATTTGCCGTCACGGTTAAGCGAAATGCTCAACACCGTTACAGGACCTGACTTGAGCGAAAATTCAACGCCTATGCCGCAGCCGGGCTTGCCGTGATATTTTTTGAGCTTGCGCAAACGCGGCTTGCCACGTGAAATCGTAATATTGTGCGGTCCGTCGTGACCGATGAGAACAGTGTCGGTTTCAACGTCGAACGGATGAATTTCCGCAAAGCTGCCACCGCCGCCGAGATTTTTCATGATAAGCATGGCCGCGGCAGTTTTTAAATCGGCTTCACCCGCCAACGGTGTGCCGGAGGAGGTGAGCAGAGTGTTGCCGATAATAAGATTCGCGGCGATTTGCTCGTACAGCGTGTTCGGCTCACCCTTGTAGTAATAAGCGAGCGCGGCAAGACTGTGCCTTTGCAATAGCCTTTTCAGCGCGACGGCTTGCCGTGCCGAAAACTCCAAATCCTCCTCTTTGACAAAATCCGTCAGAGGGTCGATCGACGGATCGCATATTTCAAACGTGTCGGTAATTTCCGCAATTTGCTCCGAAATCTCTTTGTCGGTTACATTTTCGGACAGCTTTGCCAGCTCGCACATTTCAAGCATTTTTACATGCGCGCCGAACGCCGCCGTGAATGCTGTCGGATCGGTGTGCATGTCGTACATTCCCTC
>CAYWMF010000372.1:0-1527 GCA_964459175.1 uncultured Oscillospiraceae bacterium | reverse complement strand
ATTTATATATTGTCAATATATTTTTTAATATTTGTTAAAATTTATCTAACAATCACATTTTTGAGCACAAAATAGAGAATTATGACGACACCCAGCACAATACGATAGTAACCGAACGCCTTGAAATCGTGCTTTCTGACATAGCCGACTAAGAATTTCAGTGCGAAAATCGACACAACAAACGCGGTTATCATGCCGACTGCCAAAACCGCAAGCTCATGCGGGGCGAAATTCAAACCGAATTTCAACAGCTTCAAAAGGCTGGCGCCCAGCATAACCGGAACCGCCATAAAAAACGAAAATTCCGCCGCAACATAGCGCGAACAGCCCAGTATTACCGCGCCCAAAATCGTGGTGCCCGAGCGCGACGTGCCGGGGATGAGCGCCAAAATTTGAAACATACCGATGAACAGCGCGGTTTTATATGTAAGCGCCGACAGGCTTTCGGTTTTCGGGGTGCGTTTTTTGTTGCGGTTTTCGATAACTATGAACAAAACGCCGTAAATTATCAGTGTTGCCGCGACGGTGTAGGGGTTGAAAAACAGCTCGTTAATTTTGTCGTCAAACAGAACGCCGATGATACCTGCCGGTGCAACGGCTACAATGACCTTAAGCCACAGACGATAAACCTCGCCGCGTTCTTGTTTGGTTTTGGAGGGTGAAAACGGAAACAGCGTGTTCCAAAACAGCACAACAACCGCCAAAATCGAGCCGAACTGAACCACAACCTCAAACATTTCGGCAAATTTCTCGCTTATCAGAACTCCGGTAAGCTCCTGCCAAATGATAAGATGACCGGTACTGCTGATGGGCAACCATTCGGTAATGCCCTGAATTATGCCAAGAATGAAAGAATTGAGAAAATCAAGAAAAGTCTGCATAAACTACTCCTTTAACATTTTTTCGCCGAAGCTGAGTATTTCTTCAAGCAGCTTGCCATGCCGCTTGAAAAAGTGATAATACTTATCGTCACGACACAACAGCCGCACCGCTCTGCGTACCGCGCGCTCAAAGCTCTTTTCGCATTTGCGCTCGCCGCGTGCCAGCGGGCAAAAGGATATACCGCGCGGGTCACGTATCAACCGGACACGAAGCCTTTCGTTTTTCTTTGAAACAATCGGAAAAAACGGAAAAATACGACAGCAAAACGGCCTTACCGAGCGGTCTTCGTCGCACGGTGATGTGCATTTAAGATTATATTCGCCGTTCAAGCTTTTTATTTCAAAGCCTTCCTTGCCGTAAAACAGGTCTTGCTCGTCGGGTAACAGCCATATTTCGCCCTCGCCTCTGCAGCAAGCCTTGCCGCACAGTCTGCCGCAATCGTATTTTTGCGGTGTGACGCGCTCAAGATATTCGTATGCCTTTTCGGGAAGCATAACTCCGCCTCACTTTACAAATTCGAATTCAAAATCGTAAATATTCACGGTGTCGCCGTCGCCTGCGCCCGCGTCCTCCAGCATTTTGATTATGCCGGCATTGCGAAGCACCTTTTGGAAATACGACAGCGATTCGCGGTCGTCATAGTTG
>CAYWMF010000371.1:0-1539 GCA_964459175.1 uncultured Oscillospiraceae bacterium | reverse complement strand
AAGCTTCGCAATGCAGATTGCGAAGCTTTTCTTTTTTCAATTATTCCTCGCGGGTATAGCCTATGTATTCGAGGCAGTATTCATCAACGCCCAAAAGCGCATTCGAGGCGTGAATTGTACTGCGCACCGGCTCGGAGGTAATATCAATTATCGCGGCATCCAGACCGGACAGCATTGCCATTGAGAGAAACGCGGTATTGATGTGCTTACGCATCGGCAGTCCGAACGAAATATTGGACATTCCGCCGATAGTTCTGACGCCGAGCACGCTTTTTATCTTGGTCAGCGTTTCGAGCGCCGCCTTGGCCGCCTCCATATCGGCGGCAATTGCCTGAACCACGATATCGACATAGATATTATCCGGGTTGACGCCCCTCGCCTTAAGCTCCGAAACGATACAATCGGCGTTTTTCAGGCGCTCCGCGGAGGTCATCGGGAAGCCGTTTTCGCCCATCGGCATGCAAACGACGCCACAGCCCTTTTGCAAAATATAGTCGTAAAGCACGCGATATTTTTCCTCGCCGGTAATGGAATTGATAATCACGGCGCGGTCGCCGATAGCCTCAAAGGCCTTGATTATAACCTCGGGATTGGGAGAATCCGGCATAATTCCGCAGTTTGAATGCTGTTTGACAAGATCTATCACCCACAGCATTGTTTTTGTTTCCTCCTCGCCCATAAGCGCGGTATTTACATCGATATAATCGGCGCCCTTAGCGGTTTGAGCCTTTACGAGCGATACGATATAATCCTCGTCGCGCGCCTTCATGGCGTCCAAAGTTTTCGGAATGGAGCTGTTGAGTTTTTCACCTATTATTGTCATTGTCGTTTCTCCTTACACGGTAAAATAGAATAATTTAAATGTCAGTCGTAATATTTTCGGTACATAAAAAATGTAACCATGGCCAGCGATATAAGGTACAGCGTTGTGGAAATATCGAACACCACCATGCGCAGGCTGACCGGGAAAATCAGCTCGAAAACCTTGATAACCGCGAACAGCATCAGGCAAACGGCGTGAAAAAGTGCCGAGCCGCGCACATAGCTTGAAACCGCTTTGTCGAAAAATATCAGCAAAAAATATGCCGCCGGCAACAAAACAAAGAATTTCGACGAAAGGACCGCCCAAAGCGGAATAGAAATTATCGGGAAATTGAAAACCACCAGGCCGTTCATGCCGACAAGCACTATCACGGCAAGATACACCGCGCAATATATACAGGACAATATGCACAGCACCCTACGCGCCGAGCGTTTTTCGTAAAAAGCATGAGTGAAAAAGAAAAGTATCAAAAGCGAAAAAAATGTAACTATCGCCAGCCGATCCAGCATTGCGAATCTCAAGTCAATGCCGGGCAGTCTGCCGAACGCGATGTTTGAAATGCTGTTTTCGCCCACGAAAAAGTACACCGGGGAAATAAGCGCATAAACGAACACGCAAAACGTGAGCGCCATTGACGCCTTTGAAAAAAATATATTTCGTTTCATTGCCATCACCTCTTTAATGTAACAGCAATATTATATCATAATATTTATATA
>CAYWMF010000370.1:0-1541 GCA_964459175.1 uncultured Oscillospiraceae bacterium | reverse complement strand
GGCGCGCAATATTCGATGTATTGCGCGCCGTTTATAAATTATTGCTTTGATTTATTAGTGCTTTTATTCCTTTTTGTTTGTGTGCGTTATCACGACTTTATCGACAGTCTGAAACAATTGCCGCGAATTAATTTTCGCGGCAGTTGTTTCTTTTTTGCTTGATGAGTGAAACAAATATCGAGCTTAGCGTAAATATTTCGTTCAGTATTCCCATATACGAACGGCTTGATGTATTGTAAATCAAAAACGAAACCGAAATCGGGATCTGTGCAAATCGCGTCAGCCGCGGACTGCCGATCCAAAAAATGACGATTGACGCCATAGAACAGCAGGCGGGCAAAATGCTGACAACACCCTTCCAAGTGAAGAATATGGATACGAAATTGCAGGCAAAAAACAATGCCAGCCACAGCTTACTTTTAGCCCAATTATGCTCTTTGTTTAAAAATACTATTTCGCGGGCAATTGAAATTCCGCATACCGCCGCGCCGCTCCATGCGCAAATCGAGGCGTAATGAAAACACCATATAATGTTGGAAACCAGCTTGGCGGTAAGCAGATTTTTCCTGTTCTTTTGGTGATAAATCAATACGTTTGCGCCGACGCCCGCAAAGCCGAATACCCATGACAGAATATTAAGCATACTATATTTTGTCAAACACTCTTACAAAGTCAACTATAAAGGCGTCGTCCACGAATTCTCCGACCACAGCCTTCGGCTTGGACGAGCGATAGCCCTGAACCTCGGTGGTGATAAGAATAAATTGCGGAACATGTGATACGGTCTTGTCGGTATGAGATACCAATTTTCCGTCGCAATAGAAGTCGTAGCCTTCCGGCTGCCAATTCATGCCAAAATAATGCCAACCATCATCCGTGTCGTCAAGGTCGTAGTTTACACGTCCCTCTTCGCGGAACTGCTTGCCGTAGCCGCCCATTATGTTGCCGGTGGTCGCTTTGCCGGTAGCGAAGCATTCCATTATGTCGGATTCCACTCCGCACCATTCGGGCTCAAATCTGGCGCCGATAGAGGGCGACTGTGTCCAAAAAGCGCTCCACATGGTGCCGGGGTCTTTTTGAAATTTGCAGCGGCATTCGTAATATCCGTATCTGTGCACAAATTTCGGTTCCTCCAGCATGCCCAGTGGCCAAAATTCATTTTGTCCCCACGGATTATCCGTGCCGCTTTTTGGAATATCAAAGGAATTCGAGCCTGTTTGCAGCTGCGGCGAAACATAATAACCATCTCTTTGCGTGCGGTGCAGCTCCACATGGCTTTTTCCGTCCAGCACAACGCCTTGATCGGTGTAGGCCTCGAATGGCTTTCCCCAGAAATTCAGTCTGTAATCCCATTTTGTGCGGTCGAGCTCGGTGCCGTCGAATTCGTCTGCCCAGGCAAGCTTCCATTCGCCCTCGGGCAAAAAGCTTGGCGCATGGTTTGCAACCTCGAATTTTTTCATATAAATTTACCTCCGTATTATTGAAATAATTTTTTGTTTGTGATATTATATTATCATAGTTCTTATATAAATAATATCAAT
>CAYWMF010000369.1:0-1547 GCA_964459175.1 uncultured Oscillospiraceae bacterium | reverse complement strand
GTCGATGGTTATTACGTCAAAATCTATAATCGAAATGCCGATTTTTTTGTAGCCGTCGCTGTCGTGGTTCAGAATACAGCTGACGCGCTCGGCGGCATAATCCGGGAAAAAGATGTAGCGCCCTTTTTCGAAGGCCAAAAGACAATCTCCGCTTTTTTCATTTCTTCAAGTGCGTTCAAAACGTCATAGGTGATGTCATTTTCGGTATGTTTGATTATCATAATGGCTCATAAAAAAATACTTTTTCAACGGAAAACCGCTTTTTCGGCGTTGTATACCTGCTTTCGCATTATGCGGTAATCGGTGCTTGCCGCCACGGGAAAGGCTTTTTCGGCAATCGCCTTGATAATGTATTCGGGGTTGAGGTAATTGTTGTTGTCGGAGGTGAGCAGAGCGCGAATAAATATTGCACCGTCCGAAAATGAAACGTCGGCGCTTTCGATATTGTCCGAAATATCCGTCACGGCTTGCGTGGTTTTGGTTTGCTTGAGCACCATTACCGGCGGGGTGAATACCGCTGCGATTTGCGCCGAAATATCGGTGTCATGCGGAATTGTTATCAGATATTCCGAAAATGCGATGGTTTTCAGCGGCATAATCGGTTCGTAGACCTCATGAACCTTGAGCTCACTCGGAAGCACATCGTTAAGACGCGCGAGTATTTCGTTGTTTGAAAGCGGTTCGTAAAGCTGGGTGTCTAGAATTTCGCATTCGCTTTCGGCACCTATGCTGAGGTTCAGCCCGAAAACCAGCTTTGGGCGCGGATTAAAGCCCTCGCTGTAGGCTATAGGCAGCTCGGCGCGGCGAAAGGCGCGCGACATTGTGCGGTTGAGGTCAAGGTGAGATATGAAGCGCATTGAGCCGATTTTGGAAAAACGGATTCTTACATTTTGATTATTATTCATTTTCTTCGTCCTTTGAAATTTTGTGCATTTGGCGCTGTGCGTTGATAAGGCCGTAATATATTCCTTGCTTTGCCATAAGCTCGTCATGCGTGCCGCTTTCGGCGATGGTGTTTTGGTCGATAACTATAAGCCGCGTTGCATTTCTGAGTGTGGAAAGGCGATGGGCGATGGCAAGCGTGGTTCTGTCCTTGGTAAGCTTACGGAGCGCATCCTGTATCAGTTTTTCGGTTTCGGTATCAAGCGATGAGGTAGCCTCGTCGAGAATCAAGATTTTGGGGTCGGTAAGCACAGCGCGCGCAATGGCGATTCTTTGGCGTTCACCGCCGGAAAGGGTGTAGCCGCTTTCACCGATATAGGTGTTGTAGCCGTCGGGAAGCTTCATTATAAAGGAGTGAGCGTTGGCAAGCTTTGCGGCACGAATGATTTCTTCGCTTGAGGCGGCAGGGTTGGAATAGGCTATATTGGCGTAAATGGTGCCGGAAAAAAGGAATGTTTCCTGCAATACGGCGCCGATCTGCGAGCGCAGGCTTTCCTGGGATAAATCGCGTATATCATGCCCGTCAATGCGAATACATCCGCTTTTTACGTCGTAAAGCCGCATAACAAGGTTGATGAGTGTGGACTTTCCCGCTCCGCTTTTGC
>CAYWMF010000368.1:0-1581 GCA_964459175.1 uncultured Oscillospiraceae bacterium | reverse complement strand
CACCATTGACGAAATAATTTCTTCTCTCGGAATTTCGTGTGAGGACGCGGTTTTCGCGCTTGAAGCGGCACAGCCGATTTGCTCAATCCACCGAAGCGAGGACGACGACACCCCCGGAATCGAGGATGTCGTCGGCGATGAGGACGATATTGAACACCTGTGTGAAACTTTGTCGCTCAAAGAAGCCCTCTCAAAGCTTAATAACGATGAACGTCTTTTGATAAATTTGCGCTATTTCAAAAACCTGACCCAGCAGCAAACCGCCCGAATAATCGGCTGTTCGCAAGTAAAGGTCTCACGCGAGGAAAAACGAATTTTCCAAAAGCTGCGCGAGATACTTTAAACCGCCGCTTTGACGATAGGAGAAGCACCGGCTTCAAAGCAAGAAAAACAGCCCCGACATTTGGTGTCAGGGCTGTCAGCCTCGCAGAATGTATATACGGGTAACCCGTATAGAAATGCAACCTTGATGAAACGAAAAAAATTAAAATGACAAAAGTAGCGAAGAAAAACTTGCCGAAATCAAGATACATGCAACCCAAGAAATGATGGCGGCAATACCGCAAGCTTTAGCACATTTAGGACGTTCCTTGGCTTTTACAGGCCAATAAATAATACCAAACAGAGGAATAAAAACGGATAAAATAACCAATCCAACACTAACAGAGTTATCCACATCCTGTGACTGTACCGAACAGCCACATTTCAAGCAAATAGCGGCGTTCTCATTTATTTCCGCACCACAATGCTGACAATACTTCATACGCTTACCTCCCTTCTTCTATAATTATACATATAACATTTATTAGATGTTAATGCACACAAAGAATTATTTTAAAATAAACCAGCCACAGTAAACGTAACCGCACCGATAATAGATGAAAAAATAGCACATACTTCACCGATAATGCTTAATACAGGACCAGTATTCTTTTCAGTTGAGCGTATGCAGCTTATTAATAATTTTTCTTCTTTTGGTACTAAACAACACAGCAAATGAGAATAAGAATTATGATTTCAGCTATGTGCAAAAGTGTACTTTTACAAACAGATGTAGACGTCAAAAATAAATGTCGATATTTTGAATTTTTTGTCATCTAAGTGTTGACAAATACACTTTTTGGTGATATAATATGAACGTAGGTATTTAATTGTCCTAATTTGTAAAAGTACACTTTTACAAATTAGGGCTTTTTTATTCCCTATTTTCGAATTTTCGCGCCTTTCCGTAAAAGGTGCCGACCGACATATTGCAAGCTTCAGCCGCCTGCTTCAAGGTCATTTTCTTGCCGCGCCACGCCTTATGTATCTCGCAGAAGTTGTCGGGCAGCGGTAGCGTCGGTCTTCCGAAACGAACTCCCTTAGCCTTTGCCGCGGCGATGCCCTCTGCCTGTCGTTGTCTGATATTGGTCCGCTCGTTTTCCGCAACAAAAGAAAGCACCTGCAAAACAATATCGCTTAAAAAAGTCCCCATCAAGTCTTTTCCGCGGCGCGTATCCAACAGCGGCATATCCAAAACCACGATATCAATGCCCTTTTCCTTGGTCAGCACACGCCATTGCTGCTGAATTTCCTCATAGT
>CAYWMF010000367.1:0-1587 GCA_964459175.1 uncultured Oscillospiraceae bacterium | reverse complement strand
CTTGAGCAGCTGTGCGGAGCTTTTGCCCTCGTCCGGCTCAAGATGCCATACAACGCGGTTGCTTCGGCGCAAAATCGGTGCCAAGCCCATTTCCTTTACGCTCATCGAGCCGCCTATCGCAACCGAGGTGTTTTTAATTTGTTCGTTTAGATAATCGCATGCCTCGCTTGCCGTCGCGAACACGCTGACATTGTAGCCGACGGCCTCAAGCCCGGCCTTTGCTTTTGTTAAATCCATGTGAACCTCCTATAAGAAATACGCAAAAAGCTGTTGTACTATAAATACCGTTGCCACTGCGCACAGCGAAACGGTTGTAAGCCCTTTTTTCTTAATCGAAAGTATCAGCGCCACTGCCGCGCCGGCCGCGGCACATATGAAAGCCGACGGTGAAAATGCCGCCTCGGGCTGATTAAACAGGAAAATATCCGGAAAAATCATGGCCGCGAGTACTCCGTAGGGCGTATAGGTCAAAAACGAAAAAATGAATTTGCCGTTGAGCTTTTTTCTGAAAAGCACCAGCGATACCACGCGCAGACCGTAGGTAACCGCTATCATTACCGCCATGCAAACCAACAGATATTCAAGCGTCAGCTGCTTCATTTTCGCTCACCTCCATCGGGAAAAGCACCGCGCCCAGCGCCGATGCGATAACTCCGCTTATTATTACCGACCAGCCGCTGCCCGGCACGGAAAATATCGGCACAAATTTGATAATCGAGCTGGTTATTACCGCAAAGGCAATAACACAGACAATAGGCTTTGATTTTGTCGCCGGCGGTACGATTATCGCCACATACATTGCGTAAAGCGCAACGCCCATGGCGTCCGTGACCGACGAGGGGATAATATCGCCCAATATTGTGCCCAGCACCGTGCCGCCGACCCAGCCGGCATATGAAGAAAATATAAGTCCGCCGAAGTAGGCAAAGGTCACTTTTTTGTCGGGCTGCATGGCTATTGCATAATTTTCGTCGGTGTTGCCGAAGGCTATTATCAGGCGCTGCCAAAGCTTGATTTCGGGCGGCAGCTTTTGCGAAAGCGAAATGCCCATCAGAAAATAGCGTGCGTTGATAATCAAAAGCGCGCTGAATATCTCGGCGTAGGACGCCAGCTCTGCTATAAGATTAACCCCCACAAACTGACCGGTGCCTGTAAAGCAGGTCATGGATATAACAGTGGGCGCCCAAAGCGGCAGACCGTTGTTTACGGCAATCACGCCGAAGGTTAGCGCCACCGTCAAATAGCCCAAAAACACCGGAAAAGCGTCCTTGGCGCCCGCGATAAATTGCTTTTTTTTCATACTCAAAATAATTTCGCCACCAATAAAAATAATATAGAATATTGTATCACAAAACGAATAAAAATGCAATATTTGTCGGCAAAATTTTATTTTTTAGTAAATTCACACAGTAAATGCAGCTTCTGAATCACACTGTTGCATTTAACTTTGAAAATTTACTTATATAAAATTATGAATTTGTTAATTTACGAAAAAGTATTGACAAATGCGGCGCGTTATGGTAAAATATTAAAGATAAAAAGCGCTGAAATGATGCGATAATAATAAAGATATGAAAAAGTCTTTTC
>CAYWMF010000366.1:0-1610 GCA_964459175.1 uncultured Oscillospiraceae bacterium | reverse complement strand
GTATTACTCGCTCGCGGGGCTTATCGAGCGCGCCGAAAAGACAGTGTTTTTTGGCATGGATACCGCGGAAGAAAAAATTCTTTTCAGCGCTCCGGCGGCCTATTCGCTGGTCGGACGCGGCGGTGCCTATCGCCCGGCGTCGCTGTATTCAAGGCTCGTAAAGGCGGATATTCCCTGCTGCAAGCTGATTTACAAATATGATGCTCGATGCGATATGACCCTACTTGTAAACGAAATCTTTTCAAAGCATTCCGAATACAGTCTGCCCTCCCCGGACAAAGCGTTCGAGCAGATAAACATAATTCCGGTGAACGGCGTTTTTGAACGCCGCGGCACGCTGGTCAACTTCACCGAGGCCGCATGCGTTACCGACGAGCTGAAAAAACTTTCACCCGATATATCGGTTGCAATATGCGCTTTCACCCGCCCGCAAGCCTCGCTTATCCGCGAAATGTGGGATAAAACCGAAAAAACTCTGCCTAAGCTCAAAATATACGCAATCGAGGACTTCCCCTCGCGTGTATTCGACCGAGTTATCATTTCCACCGTATTTTCAACCAGCAACAATTCCGAAGCGCTCCCCCTCAATCCGGCGCAGCTTTCGGACAGCAACTATTATCTGCGGCTCAATTCGCTGTTTTCCTCTGCACGTGGGCCGCTCACCGTGATAACCTCGCTTAACGCCGAGTCGCTGAATAACGTCGAGCCGTATACCGACAGCCTTTACGCTTTCAAGCGCTTTATAAAGTTCATATACGACAAAAACACCTATTTTGCACCGGCGGGAATAAACGAATTTGACAAGAACTTTATCAAAATAGAAATTTGCGAGTTCCTCCAAAAGCTGGGATACGAAACCGTTCGCAATCTCGGTACGGCCGAGCTGAAAATAGATGTAGCCGTCCGCAAAAAAGACGGAGAAGAATTTATTCTGGCGATACTTCTTGACAATTACTGCGGCGAACAAAGCGATATTTACACGTCGGAAATTCTTATTCCCGGTATTATGCGTGAAAACGGCTGGAATACCATAAGAATATTCACCAACGAATGGTATGAAAACTATAACAAACAGCTTGAAAAAATAGCCGAAAGGCTGAATTCGCTTGAATAAAATTGCCCTCTGATGAATATATTTAACCAAAATATATTATCAGAGGGTGATTTTTTGAACAAAGCCACAGCTTCACAGCCGCTGTCTGCGGGAAAATTTATTTTGAACTGCCTCATCGCGGCTTTAATCGGCGTCACGGAAATTTTGATTCTTTGCGGAATATGCGCGCTGATATTGAATTCCGTCCAAGCCCCCGAAAAGCTTTATTTTGTCTGTGCCGTAATAATTTATCTGCTTTCGTCTGTCATCGCGGGGGTCGCATCCAAAAGAAAAAACGGACATTCCGCGCTGTTTTGCGGCGTTTTGAGCGGAGCTTTGCTGATAGGTATTTTATTTGCGCTTTCGCTTATATTCGTAAATCTCGAGCCGCAGGCGCCTCTTTGGCAGCTTGCAGTCCTGCCTCTCGGTGCAACGGTCGGCGCGGCGGCGGTAAAATAATAATACTGCAAAAGCGTTAAAAAATCTCAAATTTTACATACATTTAACTATTATATAC
>CAYWMF010000365.1:0-1613 GCA_964459175.1 uncultured Oscillospiraceae bacterium | reverse complement strand
CTGCCGCAGAACGCGAAATTAAAAATATTACAGAAATGGGCAAGGGCAATTTGCCGGTCTGCATGGCCAAAACACAGTATTCGCTGTCCGACGATCAGACGCTTTTGGGACGTCCGACCGGCTTTACGCTGAGTGTGCGTGAAATCACGCTTTCCGCCGGCGCCGGTTTTGTGGTGGCAATTAACGGTAAAATAATGACTATGCCGGGACTGCCCAAGGTGCCCAGCGCCGAAATAATCGACATTGACGAAAACGGCGTTATCAAGGGCCTTTTCTGATGAAAAAAACAGTTATATGCGAAAATGTCGAGCAAACCGAGCGGCTGGGGCTTGAAGCTGCCGAATTTGCACAAAAAAATAATGTTACGTTTATTGCACTTTACGGCGGTCTCGGTGCCGGGAAAACGGCTTTTGTGCGCGGTTTTACGGCGTTTTACGACAAAAACGCCTGTGTTATGAGCCCGACTTACAACCTTGTAAATGTTTACGGCAACATTTATCATTTTGATATGTATCGTATAACCGACGAGGACGATTTGTATTCCATAGGCTTTTTCGACTACGACGACGGAAACAATATCATAATAACCGAGTGGAGTGAAAATATTGAATACGCTCTGCCGGAAAAATACTTAAAGGTTACAATAAATAAAGTTGAGCAGTCCCCGGATATACGGGAAATTGCCCTTGAAACGGTAGGATTTTGATGTTAACACTTGCTATCGAAACCACCGCGGTAACCGCTTCGGCGGCGCTGGTGGACGAAAACGGGATAATATCCGTTTTCAATGTAAACAATAAGCTTACACATTCGCAAAAACTTTTACCCATGGTTGACGCGGTGCTCACACAGTCCGGGTATACAATAAATGACGTGCAGTTAATATGCGTTGCCGCCGGGCCCGGCTCCTTTACCGGTGTGCGCATTGGTATTTCCACCGTCAAGGGCTTGGCGTTTGCAAATGATATACCCTGTGTTTCGGTAAGCTCGCTCGAGGCGCTGGCGTTTTTGAATAAAAATCTCGGTGCGGTTGTTTGCCCGGTTATGGACGCCCGCCGTAACGAGTACTATAACGCGCTGTTTGACAGCAATATGAACAGAATTTGCGACGATCGCGCCATCAGCGCCGAACAGCTCGAAATACAGCTTAAAGAGTATGACAGCGTCATACTTAACGGCGACGGAGCCGTTAAATATTACAATTGGCTTGACGGCCGTTTGCCGAATGTACGGCTTGCAGCTGAATTTGATTTGCTTCAGAATGCGGCGGCGGTCGGCTTGTGCGGTTTTGAAAAGTATAAAAACGGAGAAAATATTTCATCCTCCGTGCTTTCACCCATCTACCTGCGAAAGCCGCAGGCCGAAAGGGAATATAAAGAACAAAAAGGAGAAAATTAAAATGATTGCATTAGGTTGTGACCACGGCGGCTGGGAGCTTAAAGAGGCCGTAAAAAAATATCTTGACGAAAACAAAATCGAGTATGAGGATTTCGGCTGTCACGATACGCAGTCGGTTGATTATCCGGTATACGCCAAAAAGGTTGCCGAGGCGGTTGCTTCGAAAAAGGCTGAAAAGGGTTTGCTTTTCTGTGGAACCGGCCTTGGAATGATGC
>CAYWMF010000364.1:0-1616 GCA_964459175.1 uncultured Oscillospiraceae bacterium | reverse complement strand
TGGAGCATAGGGGACTTGAACCCCTGACCCCCACACTGCCAGTGTGATGCGCTCCCAACTGCGCTAATGCCCCGTATCAATGGCATTAGTATATCATATTTTTTTCAATTTGTAAATAGAAAAACGAAAAAAATAAAATTGTTTACAACTTCAATTAAAAGCGCAAATTGCCGTCATTATTATATGCCGTCGTGAGCCCCTCGCGGTACAGGTGACCGTCGGACGCCATAGTAAGCACCTTCGGAATGCTTATGCCGCCGCGATTCGGAAAATCTATCACCGTCATACCGGTGTGGCCGAAGTCAAAATGCCCCGCGATAATCGGATACGGTATTCCGAGAACACAGCTTAAAAAGGCCAGTCCGAAGCCCTGGTGGGCGAACAACGCCACGCGCTCGTCGGTGGGATTTATCGCCTTGTAATTGCCTGTTCCGGGAATATGCTTATAGCCCAGCGCAGAAAAAAGCCTATCCGATTCGTCGGTTATGCGCCGAATACCCTTTTTGAAATTGCCGTCGGCAAAATAGGGATGCTCGTACCAAGCGGCGCCCATACCGATAACCTCAGCGCTTGTCATCAGCTCCAGGCATTCCATGCTGTGAAAAGTCCAGCATCTGCCACCGCGGCCGTTATTGACGGTAAATTCGCCCCACGCATATCCCTCGTTGCAAAAATCCAGCGTTGTCAATTCTTTGTTTGTCATTTCGCAGGTCGGCTGTGCCGTAAGCATGGCACGCCGCGAGGTGGAAGCAAAAACCTTGTCCACACCGAACATTGCCAAGCGCTTGCCTACTGCCTCAGCCTGACGCTCACCGAGCGGAGTCAAAGAATCCGGATCATATATCGGATCACCGTGGCGTATGTAAAAAAACAGCATATATTTCTCCTTTTGCGGGCAGTCTGACGACTGCCCACTTTTTTGTTTTAAAGTTTTATTTCGGCGTTATTATCGCCGTATACTATTCGATCGCCTTGCGACCAAAAGCTGTCCGTCATCTCGAAAAATTCGACCTTTGAAGCAAATTTAGGCTTAAAGCTCTTAATTATTTCGTTCGCCCGCGCGGCGCCGTCAGAAAGCAAAATATGCGCCATGCACAATTGCCATTTTGCCGATCCGACACAGGCAGCTTCCACATCGTCAATCACGTAGTCCGCGCCGTGCGTAATACCCTTTGCGCCGGGGACATATGGGTGAACCACCGGCATAAGCGCCGACAAATCGCCCATATCGGTGCTTCCCGTGCTGATGCTGTCGTCCTCGATACAGCGGCGATCGGGAAACGCCGCCATAGCCGCCTGCTTTGCCACCGCGCACATGGCAGGATCGTTGTAAATCGGCGAATAGCCCGGCATATCAATTATCTCGATATTTGCTCCAAGTGAAAGTGCGCCGCCGCACAGCGCACGGTTTATGCGGAGATTGGCCTCACGTATTGCCTCGAACGACGCGCCGCGAACGTAAGCCTCCAGCTTAACCCTATCCGGAACAGCGTTGACAGCATTGCCGCCCTCGGTGATAATCGGGTGAAAGCGGATAAGATCCTGCTCACGAAAGGCTTCGCGCACGGCATTAGCGGCGCTGAGCCCCTGGGTTGCCGCATACAAAGCATTACAGC
>CAYWMF010000363.1:0-1632 GCA_964459175.1 uncultured Oscillospiraceae bacterium | reverse complement strand
AAATATGATATAATATAAATTATAAAATATATCTTCGGAAGGAGCAATGTATAATGAAATTTTGCACAAAATGCGGCAAGGAGCTGGAGGACGACGCAAAGTTCTGCCCCGGTTGCGGCACCGGAGTTGGCGGCTCTTCTCAAAATCAAAGCCGGGGCTTCAACATGAACGAAACAATCAAGAATTTCAACAACACCTCGGACAGCACAGCTGATTACTCCGCAGCAGACATTGAAAACGGCAAGGGACTTTCGGTTGTTGCCTATATCGGTCTTTTGGTGCTTATCCCGATTTTTCTTGCCAACAATAACGAATTCATTCGCTTCCATGCCAACCAGGGTCTTGTTTTGCTGATAGCCG
The DNA here is from genome assembly GCA_964459175.1 of uncultured Oscillospiraceae bacterium. Lineage (GTDB taxonomy): Bacteria > Bacillota > Clostridia > Oscillospirales > SIG627 > SIG627. The sequence continues at coordinate 1,272 of CAYWMF010000363.1, read as the reverse complement.
GTTTAATTGTGAATCTTTTGGTGCAGATACCGCTTGTCGGCTGGATAGTCGGCCTTGTAGGCGGAATTTTCTGCTTTGTTGCAATGATTATCGGTATTGTTAACGCTGTCGGCGGCAAGGCAAAAGAGCTTCCGCTTATAGGCAAGCTGAGAATACTTAAGTAAAAGATAGCGCACTGACTGTCTACACATTGAAACGAGCCGCGATTTCGCGGCTCGTTTTTTACATTTTTTCGCGGTTTGTCAGTTGTAGAGGGCACCCACCAACAGCGATATAATGCAGGGAATGGCGTATTGCTTCATCAGTCGCCCAATGCACTCGGTACCCGAAAATTGGTTTGAATTTTCCATAATTTCACCTTTCTCCAAAAAACAGCGTGCGGCCGATGCCGGAATTACGCCAAAGGCCACACGCTGTTTAATGTTTAATTTATAATTATAGCATTGTTTTTAATAAATTTCAAAGGCTTTTTTGTACAAATTAATTCGATTTTGCAAAAAATGCGTTTTGATTTCTACACAAGCCGTCACTATTTTCCGGGCTTTATTACGGTGTTTTGGTATAGCTGAACCATTTCTTTGAGTATCTCGACGCGCGTGAAATCCTTGTTATAGGCGATGTTCACCTCGCGCATCATGCTCAGGTTTTCGATCGGCAAAATCGTAAGCTTGCCTTTTTTGGCGTCGCTGGCACAGACACTTCGCGGCAAAATCGAAATGCCGAGATTCTTTCGAACCAGCTCCTTTATTGTGGCGACGTTGTCCACCTCCAGCGAAACATTGAAGCTGTCGATGGACTCGTTTATGCTTATGAGCGTCGCTTCGAACAGTCGCCGCGTCGCCGAGGTGGGCAGGCGCAATATCATGTGCTCGTTTTTCAGCTCGTTGACGGTTACCATGGATTGACGGCTCAGCGGATTGTCATTGTTCATAACGCAAACCAGATAGTCGGTGTCCAGCATGAAATAATTCAGCTTTTCCGACGGCCGTTTTTCCTCGACAATGGCAAGATCCAGCTCATAATTTTCCAGCATATCATAAAGATTGTTTATGGTATCAGTAATTATTGTTATCGTTGTATGGGCGCATTGATTGGCGTATTTGGCCAAAACTTTGGTGATGGTGTTGCTTTCGGAGGAGTGGGTAATGCCGACGCAAAGGCGTGAAATGTGCTTTTGCTCGTCGGCAATTTCGGTAAGCATTTTGCTGTGCAGGGCTTTGAGGCGACGCGCGTAGGTAACGGCAATTTCACCCTCGGAAGTCAGCTTGAAAT
>CAYWMF010000362.1:0-1634 GCA_964459175.1 uncultured Oscillospiraceae bacterium | reverse complement strand
CAAGTACTTTTTGAAATTATTTTCAAAAATTTTTTTCGACTCACTTTTCAGTGTGTTGCTCTCTTGGGTTCTCCCCTCGAGCGCTTAATTATTATAGCACACCTTTTCACATTTGTCAAGGGTTTTTTGACATTTTTTTTGCTTTTTTGAATTATTTGATAAAATACACAGAAACGGATAACATATTAACACAGTTTTGCACAATATATTCAACAAATGAGGTGCTTATAATGCCAACCATCTGCATTCGACTGGCCATCGTCTACTTTGTCGCGCTGATTTGCATGCGAATCATGGGCAAACGCCAAATCGGTGAACTGGAGCTTTCCGAGCTTGTGACCGCAATTTTCATCTCGGAGCTGGCCACTGCTCCCGTCACCGACCCAAACGTGCCGCTTTTGTACGGAATAATCCCCACACTGTTGCTTCTGTGCTTCGAAGTACTGCTTTCGTTCATATCAATCAAAAGCAACTTCTTCAAAAACCTGCTTGGCAAAAATCCAACCTTCCTAATCGTACGAGGCAAAATCAATCAACACGGCATGGAAAAAGTGCGAATAACCGTCAACGAGCTGATGGCCGAGCTGCGCCTCAAAGACGTAACAGACCCGGCACAGATAAACTACGCCGTCCTTGAGCCCAACGGAAAGCTCAGCGTGCTTTTGAAATCCGACCAGCAGGCTATGCGCCCCTGCGACATAAGCCTGCCGCAAACCGAAAACGGAATTCATCATCTTTTGATTTCAGACGGCGCCGTAAATTTCAGCAACCTCACATTGGCAAATAAAGACGCCGCCTGGCTCAAGCGTCAGCTCGACGAGCGCGAACTTACGCCGAAAGATGTTTTCTTCATGAGCGTGGACGATGCAAGCAATATATTTATTGTAAAAAAGGAGACAAAATGAAATCATTCTGCACAGCTTCCGTCATTCTTCTTATAATAGCAGTCTTTGTAACAACACTTTCGCTCATCACATACGGTGCGATAGACGAGCTTTGCACCCTCGCCGATTCTCTTCCCGAAAGCGTCGCCGACCGCGAAGCCGAAGCCGCCTATTTGACAGCCATCGAGCTGTCGCAGTCTTGGGACAAATTCAGAAGCCTCATCGAAGCCACCGCGTCGTATCAGGACATAGTCCGCGTCGATACCGAAATCCGTTCTTTATGCGCCTTTGCGCATTTCAAAAACGCCGCCGATTATTGTGCCGTGCGTTCGCGTTTGACGGAAGCCTTAAACGCTTTAAAGGATTCCGAGCGCCTGTCGCTTGCGACGGTACTGTAAAACAAAACACTCCGCATCAGCGGAGTGCTTCATTTGATTAGTTCATTGCATTAAGCTTTCTCGTAAACAAGCTTTTTCTTCTTGCGGCAGTGTTCTTGTGCATATGACCCTGAGCTACTGCCTGGTCGATAGACTTAACTGCCTGCTTGTAGGTCTGAACCGCCAGCTCTTTGTTACCCTCGGCAAGAGCCTTCTCATACTTCTTTATTGTAGTTTTGAGCTCGGAAACAGCCATTTTATTCTGCATGGTTTTCTTAGCGGATACGAGTACACGCTTTTTTGCGGATTTAATGTTCGGCAAGGAATTCACCTCCTTAAAATATAACAGATAAAATATCATATAATATAATAA
>CAYWMF010000361.1:0-1654 GCA_964459175.1 uncultured Oscillospiraceae bacterium | reverse complement strand
CTTCTACCACATGAACGCCGTCGGACACGATGTTGTCGAGGCGGTTGACATAGGGGGCGACAAACGAAGCGCCGGCCTTAGCGGCAATGAGCGCCTGCTGTTGGGTGAAAATGGCGGTGGAGGTAACTTTTATGCCGTGCTTGGAAAGGTACATTGTGGCTTTGAGACCCTCGGGCGAAATTGGAATTTTGATATAGAAGTCGCCGCCCACAAAGTCCTTGAGAAGCTGGGCTTCCTTGATTATATCCTCTGCCTTTTCGGCGGTGGTCTGAATGTGAAGCATACGGTCGTTGCCGATTACCTCACGAATGGAGCGGATAAGCTCGGGAAAGTCGGCCTTTTGCTTGGAAATGATGGTGGGGTTGGTGGTGACGCCGTCTACCGGGTAAAATTCAACACACTGACGGATTTTTTCAATATCTGCATCGTCGATGATGTAAAGCATATTAACACTCCTTAGCTTTTCATTGATTATTGTTCATGAATATAGTATAGCACAGTATTGTTAAAAAAATATCAATACAAATGTTAAAATTCACACAATAATGTTAATTTGCGTAGCTGTTAGCATTGCTGTGTGAATTGTTTTTTGCAAAAGCTGTTGTTTTGGAAGCTTTTTTGAAAGAAGCAAAGCGTTTTTTGAAGGATTTTGAATGTTAAAATTCATATTAACGCCGAGATGATTTTAACATTAAATATTGTGCGGCGCCGCAAAATGTGCATATTCGGCGAATATGCCGTCCTTTTTCAGCGCATGAGCACAGCGCCGCGCCGCCTGAAAGCTTTCAAAAATGCCGTAAACGGCGGTGCCGGAGCCGGTCATAATGGCATTAAGCGCCCCAAAGCCCTTGATTCGGCTTATAAGCTCGGCGATTTCGGGGCGTTCGGCAATGGCGATGGGCTGAAAAACATTGCAAACGCTGTCGGCAATTTCGCGCACATTTCCACTCTGCAATGCCGGTAGCAGTCGGTTGACATTAGGCTTTTCGGTGGGGACGGCGGCGTTGTCGTATTGCGAAAACATGAAGGGCGTCGAAAGACCGCGGGCGTTTTTGGCGATAACAAGGTGTAGCGTGCGGCGCAGGGAATTATTTATGCTTATCGGCGTCATTATTTCGCCTATGCCGAGGCAAAGCTTTGTGCCGCCGGCCAGACAAAAAGGCACGTCGGCGCCGATTTTTGCGGCTATTTCGAATATGTCAACCGGGCATTTGCCGTATATGTATTCCAGTCCGCGCAGTACCGCGGCGGCGTCCGCACTGCCTCCACCCAGCCCGGCGGAGGAGGGAATAGTTTTAATTACGCGGATTTCCACGCCCGGAACCTCGCGTCCGCATGCCTCGAAATAGAGCTGAGCCGCCCTAAAGCAGGTGTTGCGGCTGTCGGTGGGAATAAACGGTGCGCCGCTTAGCGACAAGTGGATTTTTTTGGTATCGTTGGCCTTGATTATCACCGTATCGTAGAGCGAAACGGTCTGCATTACGCTTTCAAGTGTGTGGTAGCCGTCCTGCCGCAGTCCGGTGATGTCAAGCGTGAGATTGATTTTTGCGGCGGCATTGAGTCTTACCTGAGTAATTTTCATTTTGCCTCCGTTACATTATTTAATGAAATTAAATACGAACATTTTTTTGACGTCAACCGCCTTTTTGGGGCA
>CAYWMF010000360.1:0-1662 GCA_964459175.1 uncultured Oscillospiraceae bacterium | reverse complement strand
GGCGTCTCTCGGTGCGCAGACCGAAAGATTGGTGTGTCGTGAAAGTCGTGTTGAATTTTCATTTTATCCTCCGTAATATTTTATATTTTAATTTTTTGCCATTCGTTTATCAGCCGTTCGAGCGAATACGCGGCATTTGCCGGCGAGGTCGAGGGCAGACAGACTGCTTCGCGCCTGAGGGTGGTTTCCAAATATTTGTTATAATAAAGCTGCGCCGTTTTTCCGTTGACGAAAATTCCCTTTATATCTGCCGCCTCAAGTATACGCGACAGATCGTTCGGAACGACGTTTTTTATTGAGCTGTCAGCGCTTCCGACTATATCGCAGGAAGCTATCACGTCCCACAGCGCAATACGGTATTTCAAAAGAAAACGGCGCTTTTCTTGAACGGTTTCGGGTACCTCACAGCCGAAAACAGCCGCCGTTACCCGCCAAAAGCGGTTTTGTTTATGACCGTAAAAGAACATTTCTTCGCGGGATTTGACCGACGGAAAGCTGCCGAGAATCAGTATGCGCGAGCTTTCGTCATACACCGGCGGTATCGGATGAATTATCATTTGTTTCTCACTTCAAGCAATTCTGCCATGCGAACACGCATGCGGCTAAGCTTAATTCTGCTTTTGAACAAACTTATATTCGTCGTAAAACTTATAGTACGGACAATCGAATTGTGCGCCGGAGGTAAGGTGAATAACATCGTCCTCGTCAAGGCTAACCATGCATTCGCGCACATCGGAATCGTCGCCGTAATCATAATAGGCGCAGGTTTCACACTGCGCGTTTTTCTTTTGTTCGGACATTTTTACTCCGTCAGCTCCTAAACAGCGCCTCTTCCATAGTCGGCGCTTCGATTTCGTAGGTTCTGCCGTCGATTATCTTCATAAACGGCTTGGCGTGCAAATTTGGGATTTGGCGGCGCTCCACCAGCTCAACGCGGAACTTAACCGGCGACGGATACACCAGCGTTTTCATTTCTCCGATACCGCGCACCGCCTGTTCGGCCGTATCGCTGATAAGCTTATGTGCGGTCTGAGCCGGCAGTAATGCCGCGCCGAAGCTTGTAAGTCCGCGCTTTACCTGTGCGGTTTTTGCCCACGGAATAAGCTTTTTTGCCTCTGCGCAAAGCTTATCGTCGCCGGAGGCCATAATCACCGGCACACCATGCTCGCCCGCAATGCCGGCATCAATCGCCAGTTCGCCGGCCTTGCTGCCGTTTATCCAATAATTTTGAATTGATGCGGAGGACATAGAATGCTCCAAAACCGCGGCGGTCGTTCCTGCCATGGCGTGATAACCCAAAAGTATAAGGCCGTCAAAGCCGTCGATACCCTCGAATCGGTCGCTTCCGCTGTTGCCGCAAATCACCTCGTCCACATCGTCCGAAAGCCTGTCCCAGCGCACGGAGTAGCTTCCGCCGTGGCCGTCGCGCACAACAACCTTGTCGGCACCGGCAAGCTTACAGCCGCGCGCGCAGGCGTTAATATCGGCTGTCATAAAATCGCGTCCTTCGCCGAAGCGCGCAAAGTCGGGATCGACCTGTTCCTTGGCGTAAACGCCGGAAATGCCCTCAATATCAGCAAAAATAAATATTTTCATACGCTTTATTCCTTTCAATAAAAAAGTCCCAATGAATTAAGTACATAAATCCAAATAAACAGCGTT
>CAYWMF010000359.1:0-1675 GCA_964459175.1 uncultured Oscillospiraceae bacterium | reverse complement strand
ACACAGAACGAAGAAGGCGCATATTTCATTTATAACGCCGAATGCTCCGAAGCCGACGCGGCAAAGCTTGAGCCCGGTACTAAAATAAAGGTTACCGGCTATAAGTCCACCTGGTCCGGCGAGGTTGAAATTGTTGACGCTACCTTCGAAATTATCGAAGGCGAGGCTTTCAATGCTTTTCCTGTTGATGTTACCGAGCTTCTCGGCAAGGAAGAAATCATTGAAAAGCAGAACCAGCTGGTCGCTTTCAAGGGTATGACGGTTGAAGCCGTTACCTACAAAAACGACGAGCCCGGCGATGACATTTACGTAACCCTTTCCAAGGACGGCGTTTCCTACGATTTCTGCGTTGAAATGTATCTGACCGGTCCGGATACCGACCTCTATAAGGCGGTTCAGGCGCTTAATGTCGGCGATGTTATCGACGTTGAGGGCTTCCTGTACTGGTACGAGGGCATGAATCCTCACATTACCGCAGTTGCCCACGCACAGGCTGAATAATCAAATTTAACAACAAAAATCACTCGACGGTTGTCGAGTGATTTTTTGTTTTATTTCTGTTATGTATCGTGGCGCTGTGCCGCTTCGCGTCGGCGGCAGATTTCAGCCCAGGTCGGTATTTCGGCGAGCGTTGTGCAAAGCCCCTTGAGCTCGGTCGGAATATCGATTTTTTGCGGACATACGCGGGTACATTTGCCGCATGACAGACAGGCGGAGGGCTGTTTATCCGACGGCAGCCATTCAATTCTCATGGCAATGTTGGTGGTTGGTTCAACGCGAAGCTCGTTGTAGATTGACAAAAGCTTCGGAATATCAAGTTCTACGGGGCAACCGTCACAGCAATAGCGGCAGGCGGTGCAGGGAATGGAATTTTTCATGGTTTCGGCGATTTCAAACAGCGTTTCAATCTGTTTTTTATCGATAGGCTTGATATCGGTAAAGGTTTTGACATTGTCTTTCATCTGCTCGAAATTCGACATTCCGCTGAGAACCGTCATAATGCCGGGCAGGTTTTGCAAAAAGCCGAAGCACCACGACGCAATTGAAGCGTCGGGGCGAAACGCTTTGAGACGCGCTTCATTTTCGGGCGTCAGCGCGGCAAGACTGCCACCGCGCACCGGTTCCATAACTATTATCGGAATGTTGTTTCCGTGCAAAAATTCGTACTTCTCACGCGCATTTTGCAGTGTCCAGTCGAGATAGTTCAGCTGTATTTGGCAAAAATCCATTTTTACACCGCATTTTTCGATAAATTGCTTTATCGTGTCAAGATCACCGTGCGTACTGAAGCCGAGATGCTTAATTCTGCCCAGCTTTCGTTGATTGTCAAAATAGTTTATAATATCCCAGCGCGGGTCAAGATAGGTAGAAATCGACTTTTCGTACACATTGTGCAGTAAATAAAAATCAAAATAATCCACGCCGCACCGCTTGAGCTGTTCTTCGAAAACCGCGGCGGGGTTGTAGCTTGAGCTTATTTGGTGTCCGGGAAATTTGTCGGACAGCAGAAAGCTTGAACGCGGGTGGCGGTTGAGCGCCGCGCCCAATACGCGTTCGGATTCGCCGTTGTGATACGGCCAGGCGGTGTCAAAGTAGTTGACACCGTGCTCGATGGCGTAATCCACCATGGTTTGAACCTGCGCGGTGTCAATGTTGCCGTCGGCGGATACAGGCA
>CAYWMF010000358.1:0-1675 GCA_964459175.1 uncultured Oscillospiraceae bacterium | reverse complement strand
TTGCAAGGTTGATTTTGTTCAGCGCGACCCTAACGACACCACAAAATTCAAAACAATTGACACCAAATACACCAACAAGGGCGGCACGGTTACTCTGCCGACCACCCCGGCGCTCGGCGACCATCTCAGTAGCGATATTATATTCAAAAAATGGTCGCAGACCGCCGATCGGAACGGCGCGGAATTCACCGCTTCGACGGTTGTCAACGGCGATACGACCGCTTACCTCGTCGGAGAATACCTTCCCCGTGTCTATTCTGTAATTGCAGGCTTTAATGTCGGAAAGCACGGCTCGTTTGACCTTACCAAGTGCATCGATACCGAAAACTCCATTGCCGAAAATCTCAGCTTCACGATCGACCCCTCCACTCCGCTTCCGAGCTGGCTTACCCTGTCAGGCACAACTCTGTCGGGTACACCGACGACTGCCAAAGGAATATTTACTCTTAAGGTAAATTACAGCTTCGACGGTTATATCGCACTGTACGGCACCGACAGCTTCAATCTTACCGTGGATGTCAGCTTCGGCGAAACAGGCGATGCGAACGACCCTTACCTCATCAAAACCATCGACGATTTGAAGTATTTCCGCGACAGTGTAAACCTGAGTAGCTGGGCATACGGGGACAAGGTTGTCAAGCTGGCTAATGATATTACCTTGACCGCCACCGACACGGATCCGTGGGAGAGCATAGCGAAAAGCGGATCTTCATTCGCCGGAACCTTCGACGGCGGCGGAAATAAGATAATTCTTGACGTCAATTACACCACCGCAAAAGAGTTCTTCCTTTTCAAAAATCTTACTTACACCGCCGCTGTTCAAAACCTGACTATCGACGGCAATGTAACCCTGAAAGCCGAGCATTCGCAATACGCCTTGGTAGGAGCTGTTACGGGTACTAAACTGCAAAACATCCGCACCAACGCCAAAATTCAATGCGACGGCAATTATTCGAGTATTAGCGCCTTGTTGTATGAAAGCAACCACTCCGGTTACGGTAGTGCATCTGTCAAAAACTGCCGAAACACAGGCGATATTACCTGCACGGGCGAAAAATCGTATGTTTACGGCATGATGTTCTACGGCGACTATGCCGTTATGGACAGCTGCTATAACTCGGGCAATATTATGGCAACCGGCGATGAATCGCGTGCGTACGGCATAGCATCAAGTGCCGAAAGTATAACCAACTGCTACAACTCCGGCGCAATCACCGGCGGCAATAAAGCAAGGGTGGTCGGCATAGCAAGCGCCGATACGCTTGAAAACTGCTATAACTACGGCAAGCTCTCCGGCGGCAGTGATTCAACCGTCGTTGCTGCCACAGGCAGTGGCAGTGTCAAAAACACCTTCTTCCTTGAGGGCACGGCACAAAGCTTCGGCGACGGAAACACAAACGAAACCAACGTCGGCTCCAAAACCGCCGCCGAGTTCAAGCTCAAGTCTACCTTCACCGCCGCGGACTTCGACTTCGACAATATTTGGGTCGAAACCTCCGTCCGTCCGCTTTTGAAGAATAACCTCGAGCGCGGTATCACCGAGGAATACCCCATAATCATCAAAACCCTTACCGAGCTTGAGGATTTCCGCGACAGCGTCAACGCCGGCAACAACTACGAGGGCATGTTTATCAAGCTTGGCGCAAATATCGACATGTCTGCCAAGTACGGCGAG
>CAYWMF010000357.1:0-1706 GCA_964459175.1 uncultured Oscillospiraceae bacterium | reverse complement strand
GTCCCGAGGGCACGAGCGTTACGGTATGTGATTTATTTTTCAATCTGCCGGCACGCCGCAAATTTTTGAAAAAGCCCGCCACCGAAACCGGCGTAATTTCGCAATACGTCGAAAAAATAGCGCTTTCTCACCCCGAAGTGGCGTTTAAATATATTGCCGACGGAAATGTCAAGCTTCAAACCTCCGGCAACGGTGGCCTTGTAGGAGCGATCTATTCTGTTTACGGACGTGAATTTGCCTCCGGTATAACCGAGGTTCTGTTTGAGGAAAACGGCATCAAGGTAAGCGGCTGTATCGCCAAGCCGGAATTTTCAAAAAACAACAGAAATTACCAAACATGCTTTGTAAACAACCGCTATGTCCGCGCCAAAGCCATCGCCTTTGCGGTGGAGGACGCGTATAAAAATTACATTTTAAGCGACAAATACCCCTGCTATGTACTGTTTTGCACCGTTGACCCACACGCGGTCGATGTCAATGTTCACCCGGCGAAGCTGGAAATAAAGTTTTCCGACGAAAAAGCGGTATATTCCGCAGTATACGCCGCAGTGCGAACAGCATTGCAAGCGCTGAAAAATCCGCTGGCAGAACCGCCGCGCAAAAATCCCGAGCCGCCGCCGGCAAAGCCACGGCAAGAAGAAAAAACAATTCCGCGCGAGCCCGAAAAAAAGCAAAACTTCAAGGATTTTTCGGAAATATTCAAAATTGAAGAATACAAGCCCACCCGAGAGCAGCTTAAAAAAATAACCGAATCCGCTTCGAATGCCGAGTTTAAGGCGGCACAGCCCGTCGGAATACTGCGAACGGTGTACGAGCCCGAAAAGAGCCAAAGCGAAAGCATTATAAACACGGTCACACCAAAAAACGAAGTACCGCCGGAGCCGCCCGCACGGGAGCCGACGAAAAAAACGGAAATTCCGAAAACCGAAGCGCCGAAAATCCGTGATGCCGAAACCGCCTACCGCATTGTCGGCGAGGTTTTCAACACTTACATTATCGTTGAAAGCGCCGACTCGATGGTGCTTATCGACAAGCATGCCGCGCATGAACGAATACTTTACGAGGAGCTCAAAATTTCCTCGCAAAACGACGCGGTTCAGCTGCTCATGGTGCCTGACGTTGTGGAGCTGGATCGCAGAACGGCGGAATACGCGGACGAATTTATTCCGCAAATAACCGACGTCGGCTTTGAAATAAGTCCTTTCGGCGACAGCACCTTCGCCGTACGCAGTGTTCCCGCGATACTTTCCGGCATTTCGTCGGAGGACATTGCCGATATTGTCAGCGCCATGGCGTTGAATGTAGCCGAAAGCAAAAAGGCTTCCGTTCCGGTCGAAGCCCTGCGCGACGATATTTTGCACACCGCCGCCTGCAAAGCGGCAATCAAAGCAAAAAGGCAGTACGACGCCAAGGACATGGAGTATCTGGTGAAGCGGCTGTACGAAATCGGCAACATCACCTACTGTCCGCACGGACGCCCGGTATGCAAAATTTTCACAAAAAAAGAGCTGGATAAATTCTTTTTCAGAACATAAAAGAAAGGTAAAATAAAATTGTTTGAACTTATTAAATGCGAAAAAAGAGCCCGCCGCGGCCGCTTTTACACCAACAAGGGCGTAATTGAAACTCCGGTTTTCATGAATGTGGGAACCTCCGCCGCCATCAAGGGCGGTGTATCCACACTGGATTTGAAGGATATCAAATGT
>CAYWMF010000356.1:0-1711 GCA_964459175.1 uncultured Oscillospiraceae bacterium | reverse complement strand
AATTATTGCTTTTCATTTTTTGAAATTCGGAATAACATTGCCTTGGTCGGAGATACTTTTAATATGCCTTACTTCGAAACAACGACCGAAAGCAAAGCCGAATTTTTGAAAATTCGCGCCGAAACATAGCTTATTGCAAAGGAGAATTTCAAAATGGAACGCAAAATTATCGACAGCACCGACGCGCTTAACGCGGCAATCGAACGGCTTGCCGCGGCGCAGGAGGTTTTTTCGCATTATTCGCAGGAGCGGGTTGACAAAATTTTTGCGGCGGCGGCAAAAGCCGCGGCAGACGCGCGCATACCGCTGGCAAAAGCGGCGGTGGCGGAAACCGCAATGGGAGTGGCGGAGGACAAAATCATAAAAAACCAATACGCCGCCGAGTATATTTACAACGCCTACAAAGCCGTGCCCACCTGCGGCGTTATCGAGCGCGACGAGGCGGGCGGCTTTTGCAAAATTGCGGAGCCTGTCGGCGTTATCGCCGCGGTTATCCCCACCACAAATCCGACCTCAACCGCTATTTTCAAGTGTCTGCTCTGCTTAAAAACCCGCAACGCCGTGATGCTGAGTCCGCATCCACGTGCCAAGGGCTGTACTGCCGCCGCGGCTGAAATTGTGCTGAAAGCGGCTGTGGAAGCCGGTGCGCCGGAGGGTATTATCGACTGGATCGACGTGCCGTCGCAGGAGCTCGGCACATTGCTGATGAAATCAGCCGACTTGATTTTAGCCACCGGCGGCCCCGGAATGGTGCGTGCGGCGTATTCCAGCGGCAAGCCCGCAATCGGTGTGGGTGCCGGCAACACGCCCGCACTGATCGACGAAAGCGCCGACATATCCATGGCGGTAAACTCGATAATCCTATCAAAAACCTTTGACAACGGCATGATTTGCGCCTCGGAGCAGGCGGTTGTTGTGCCCGAAAGCATCGCCGACGCCGTAAAAGCCGAATTTATTCGCCGCGGCTGTTATTTTACCACCGCCGACGAAACCGAAAAGCTTCGTGCGGTGATTTTGGTCAACGGTGCGCTGAATCCGAAAATCGTCGGACAAACGGCGCAGACCATCGCGCGGCTGGCAGGCTTCGAGGTTGCGCCGCAGACCGGAATTTTGATTTCCGAGGTTCAAAGCGCCGAGCCGCAAGAGCCGCTGTCGCACGAAAAGCTGTCGCCGATACTGGCGTTTTACCGCACGGCGGACTTTAACGCGGCGCTGGAAATTGCCGAAAAAACCGTGCTTCACGGCGGCGCGGGGCACACGGCCTCAATATTTATAAATCCGCTCGAAAAGGAGCGATTAAACCGTTTTTGCGGCAAAATGAAGGCTTGCCGCGTGCTTGTGAATTCGCCCGCATCGCACGGCGCGATCGGCGATATGTACAATTTTCGCCTTACGCCGTCGCTGACACTGGGCTGCGGCTCGTGGGGCGGCAACAGTGTGGCGGAGAATGTGGGCGTGAAACAGCTTTTGAATATAAAATCGGTAGCCGAAAGGAGAAACAACATGCTTTGGTTCCGCACGCCGCAAAAAATTTTTATAAAGCGCGGCTGTCTTTCGGCGGCGCTGGAGGAGCTGAGGTGCAAAAAGAAAATTTTTATCGTGACCGACAGCTTCCTGCTAAAAAACGGCTTTTTGGCGCCTGTTACCGACAAATTGAGCGATATGAAAGTTCCCTTTGCGGTGTTCGGCGACGTCGAGCCCGACCCTACTC
>CAYWMF010000355.1:0-1711 GCA_964459175.1 uncultured Oscillospiraceae bacterium | reverse complement strand
GAATGCGGATTTTGCGCGTTCGGTCGATTTTTTACGGATAAAAATTCGTTAATGTATCACACTAAATCAAAAGGAGTGATAATTATGGATAATAAAACGTATAAAGAATACGCCAAAAAAAGAGCCCAAAAGTCAAATATACTCAAGGACTGTGTTTGCGCGTTTGTCGTCGGCGGCGCGGTGTGCTGTATAGGGCAGGGAATAGGTGATTTATATAAGCTTTGCGGGATAAATGAGGACACCGTGAAAATTCTCATACCGGTGTCACTGGTGCTGATATCGGTTGTGCTGACGGGAATTGGAATTTTCGATAAAATCGCAAAGCACGCCGGTGCCGGAACGCTTGTTCCGATAACCGGCTTTGCCAACGCCGTGGCTTCGCCCGCCATAGATAATAAAAGTGAGGGCTATATTGCGGGAGTGGGTGCAAGAATGTTTATTGTGGCAGGTCCGGTGATAGTTTACGGCACGGCCACATCGGTAATATGCGGAGCAATAGAGGTGATTATAAAATGGATATTTTGAAGCTTCCTAACCGCCCTACCATAATATCGACCGCAACGGTTTGTGCAAAGCATGAAAAGCAAGGACCGCTTGGTGAATGCTTTGACATGTGTGAAAAAGAAGGCAGATTCGGCAAGGACACCTGGGAAAAATCCGAAAGCGAAATGACCTGTAATGCCGTGCGAATATGCCTTGAAAAGGCCGCGCTGAAAAACGAGGACGTACAGCTGCTTTTCGGAGGCGACTTGCTTAATCAATGCTGTGCGACAACATTCGGAATTAAGGACAGCGGTATACCGTTTTACGGCATATACGGTGCTTGTTCGACTTTTACGCTGGGGCTTTCGTTGTCCGCAATGTGTGTCAACGCGGGATATGTAAAGCGCTGTGCATCTACCGCATCCAGCCATTTTTGTACGTCCGAGCGCCAATTCAGAACGCCTGTCGAATACGGCGGACAGCGCGCACCGACCGCGCAGTGGACGGTTACGGGCGCGGCGTGCGTACTGCTTGAAAATGCAAACGGCAAAAACGGTGTTTACGTAAACGAGGTCTTGACGGGAAAAATCGTTGATTTGGGGATAAATGATGTCAACAACATGGGCGCGGCCATGGCTCCGGCAGCTGCAGATACGTTGAAAAGATATTTTAATCAGTCGGATATGAAGCCCGAGGACTTCGACTTGATAGCTACGGGCGATTTGGGCTTTGAGGGGTATGAAATCGTAAAAGAACTTTTGAAGCTTGAAAATATAACGCTGGGGGATAATTATACCGATTGCGGACTGTTGATATACGACCGAAAAAAGCAGGATATGCACGCCGGCGGCTCGGGCTGCGGTTGTTCGGCCATAGTAACGGCGGGGTATTTTATGAAGCTTTTCAATGAAAATAAAATTAAGGACGCGCTTATTGTTTCCACCGGCGCACTGCTTAGCTCCACATCTACAATGCAAGGGCTGACAATACCCGGAATAGCGCATCTTGCGAGGTTGACAAAGGCATGATTGATTATATAAAAACATTTGTTTGCGGTGGACTGCTTTGCGTTATAGCACAGCTTTTGATTGATAAAACCGGGCTTACACCGGCGCGCATATTGACGGGCTATGTTACCGCCGGGGTTATATTGACAGCGGTCGGAATATATAAGCCGCTGGTCGATTTTGCGGGATGTGGCGCAACCGTGCCGCTGACCGGCTTCGGC
>CAYWMF010000354.1:0-1714 GCA_964459175.1 uncultured Oscillospiraceae bacterium | reverse complement strand
ATACTATAATTATATATCGGAAAAGCGAGGTATATTTATGAGTATTAATTTAAAGAGTATCAAAAAAGAAAGTATTAATTCTGTGTTTAATGCCATTGCGGGCGGAAAGGATATATCGCGCGCCGATATATCCCGCAAAACCGATCTCAGTCTTATGACGGTTGGCAAGGTGACCGACATGCTGCTTGAAAATAATATTATAATCCAGGCCAAGGAAACCAAGCACGAGGTCGGACGGCGTGCCGGACTGGTGAATTTGAACACCGATAAAAAAATGGCGATATTTGATTTGTCCTCATATAATTTTAAGCTGAATATTTTCGACGCCTATGTGAATTTTGAAAATCAAATCGAGCATAAATACGATAATTCGCGCGACTTTGAAACAAATTTGACGAATTTTTTGAATAAATCCAAGGAATATATTAAAAATAATATCTCCGACGACGATTTTGTCGGCATGGCGATTTCTGTTCCGGGACCGTATTACGAGCTCAAGGACAGCATACTCAATAAACGTATTCCTCAGCTTAATTCGGTAAGGCTCAAAAAGCTTTTTTCGCAAATATTCGGCTTTGAGCCGCTTGTTATAGAGGAAAATGTCAAGCTGGGCGCAATGGCGCATATCAGAAAAACCGAAAAGTACCGCTCGAAAATAATTTTTTATCTTCATATAGGCGAAGGCGTTTCGGGCGCGATTTCGATTGACGGTCGTCTGGTAAGAGGAATGGACGGATTTTCAGGGCAACTGGGACAAATGATTTTCGGTGGGCTTCCCGAAAATATGAATATCGAGGATTACATCAAGTCCGACGCCGTGCCAAAGGCCGAAAAGCTGAAGCTTTTGGAAACGGTTGTTCACGATATAATCTGGCTCATAGGTCCGCATACGGTTATAATCGAAAGTGAGGACGAAATGTACGATATAACCACTCAGACGATAATCGATACTTTTAAATTCAAACAGCGCGAGTTCCCCGAAATTATTTCAACGGTGTCGGATATAAGCAATTCTTACGTCGGTGCCGCATTGCTACTGCGCGAAAGATGGCTTGAAAGTATACTAATTTAAGCGTTATTTAATGCAAATTTTTTACACATTCGTAGTTTTTGTAAAAATAGTGTAAAATGAAAAGCAAATTAACATTTTAAACATATTTTTAATAAGGAAAGTATTTGAATTTAATTTCCAAATGTGCTATAATAATACGAAATATAAATTTGGAGGTAAATACATGGATAAGGAAAAGCGAATTTGCGAAGCCGCAGATGCTAAAGCAAAATACGAGCAAAGCATAAAAAAATCTGCCGCTTACGCACGCCTTGCCGCGCTTTTTGATGAGGGCACCTTTAAAGCCACCGGTGCATATATCAAAGCGCAGCCCACGACTTATGAAAAGAGTATCAAAAACGATCAGCTTGAAAGTGTCATAACCGGCTACGGTCTTGTTGAGGGACGACTGGTTTTTGCTTATTCGCAGGACTTTTCAAAGCTTAACGGCGCAATGGGCGTTACCGGTGCCGAAAAGATACTTGCTCTTTACGACCTTGCGGTCAAAAACGGCGCGCCTGTAATTTCCGTTTTGGATTCCGCCGGCGCAAAAATCGAGGAAGGAACCGACGTTCTTGCCGCGTACGGCAGAATAATCAAAAAGTCTGCCGCAGTTTCCGGTATTATAACGCAGATTGCCGTTGTGTGCGGTCCCTGTACCGG
>CAYWMF010000353.1:0-1715 GCA_964459175.1 uncultured Oscillospiraceae bacterium | reverse complement strand
TATTATATATAGTGAATACTAAAAGAAGGAAGATATATAATATGAAGAAGCTTTTTATTTTCATGGCAATGCTCTTTGCGCTGTGCGTCACCGCGTCGGCGGCGGAGCAAATGCAGTTCGTGAACGGCAAATATTCGATAAACTATTTTGCCGGTATCGAAAACGCCGGCAAACGCTACACGATTCTCGCGATGGAGGGGCTGAACGCTCAGCAAATTTCGGCTGAGGGCATTGTATATATCAACGAGGCGGTCTGCGCAAGCGACGGATATGTCATAATTGAATCGCTGGAGCCATTGAAGGTTTGTGACTGCACGTTTTTTATCGGCGGCGGACATCTTGATAATCCCATTGTTTACGGCACAATCGTCGCGCCGAGCTACAGCGGCAAGGTTATTTCTTACGGAAATAAGCCTGCCACGCTCAAGGTGTATTCCGCGGGCACGCTTGTCGAAACAGTCACAACCGATGCCACGGGTGCTTATTCGCTGAAAAATGTGCTCAAGGGTCAAAGCTACGACATAGTGATTACCAAAAACGGATACCTTTCATACAGCTTTAAGGCGACACTCGGCGAGCAATTGACTCTGCCCGATACGGATATCCGCGAAGCGGCGGGCGACCTTGACGGCTCGGGCAAAATTCTGTACAAGGATCTTTTGGCATTCATGGCGCAGCTCGGAAAATCGACTGCCGACAGCACTGCGGATTTCGACTGCGATGGAAATGTGGACGTCGACGACCTTGAAATACTTATCAAAAATTACAACAGACAGGACATAGTAAAAAATGACTAAGCTTTTTGACACGCACGCACACTACGACGACAGCCGCTTTGACGACATCCGCGACGAGCTTTTGAGCGTCATCACAACCCCTGACGATACCTGCCCGGTCGGGGTTGAATACATTATGAACGTGGGCTGTAAGCTGGAATCCTCACAGCAATCCATCGCGTTGGCTGAAAAATACGACTTTATCTACGCGGCGGCAGGCTTTCACCCGCACGAAACGGCCGACATGCCGAGCGACTGGCAGGACAGGCTGACCGAGCTGCTTTCGCATCCGAAGGTGCGCGCTATCGGCGAAATAGGGCTGGACTTCCACTATGATTTTTCGCCGCGCGACATACAGCGGGAAATTTTCGAGCAACAGCTGATTTTGGCTGAAAAAACAGGCTATCCGGTGCTGGTGCACGACCGCGAGGCGCACGGTCCGACCATGGAAATAATAGCGCGCCACAAGGCGTGGGGCGTGATGCACAGCTTCTCCGGCAGCGGCGAAATGGCAAAGGAGCTGGTCAAACGCGGCTGGTACGTGTCGTACAGCGGCTCGGTTACTTTCAAAAACGCGGTAAACCTCGCCGAAACGGTGCTTCTCGTGCCGGACGACCGCCTGCTGGTCGAAACCGACGCGCCGTTTTTGGCGCCGGTGCCCTATCGCGGCCAAACCAACACCTCGCGCTTGGCTTACGCGACCGCGCAAAAGCTGGCCGACATTCGCCACGTCGATATCGAGCACATTCTCCAAGTGACAAACGCAAACGCCAAGCGCATTTTCGGCATAGCTTAAATGCTGTCTATGA
This sequence comes from uncultured Oscillospiraceae bacterium, assembly GCA_964459175.1. Lineage (GTDB taxonomy): Bacteria > Bacillota > Clostridia > Oscillospirales > SIG627 > SIG627. Next base: position 130 of record CAYWMF010000353.1, on the reverse strand, counting down.
TTATTATATAAAAGAAACAGATAATCAAAAAACTCGCTTCGGGAAAATTTCACGACTTTCTCGACAGTCTGAAAAGACCGAGGTTAGCGTTTTGACGCTAACCTCGGTCACAATGTGTCGATAGCTTATC
>CAYWMF010000352.1:0-1719 GCA_964459175.1 uncultured Oscillospiraceae bacterium | reverse complement strand
TGTCAAAGCTTCGGCGGTTTGTTGCCCATGAGTGAGGAGCTCGTCGACTTCATCGTAAACTGGGAAGTTGAAAGCTACCGCAGCAAAACAAGCCTTGGCGGTGCGGCCGCAAAAAGACTTAACGAAAAAATTGTTATCGTCACCGGCAGTGCACAGGGCTTCGGCGAGGGTATCGCGCGCGAGCTTGCAAAAGAGGGTGCAAACCTTGTTATCGCCGATATGAACGATGTCGGCGCGGCAAAGGTTGCCGACGAGCTTCAGGCATCCTGCGGCAAGGGCAAGGCATTTTCGGTAAAAGCCAACGTCACCGACGAAGCCTCCATTGCCGATATGATTTACAGCACCGTATGCAACTACGGCGGCCTTGACATTTTCGTAAACAACGCCGGTATCGCACGTGCCGGAAGCCTTGAGGAAATGACAAAATCCACCTTCGAGCTGGTTACCGCTGTTAACTACAATGCTTATTTCCTCTGCACACAGGCCGCAACTGCGGTTATGAAGACTCAGTTTAAGGCTGACCCGACCTACATGGCCGATGTTATTCAGATAAATTCCAAATCCGGCCTTGAGGGCAGCAACAAGAACTTTGCTTATGCCGGCAGTAAATTCGGCGGCATCGGTCTTACCCAGAGCTTTGCTTTGGAGCTTGCGCCCTACAACATAAAGGTTAACGCCGTCTGCCCCGGAAACTTCCTCAACGGACCGCTGTGGATGGATCCGGAAAAGGGCTTGTTTGTTCAGTATCTTAAGGCAGGCAAGGTTCCCGGTGCAAAGAATGTCGATGACGTAAGAAAGTTCTATGAAGCCAAGGTTCCGCTGAACAGAGGCTGTGAAACCATCGACGTTGCCCGCGCAATTCTCTATATTGCCGAGCAGACCTACGAAACCGGCCAAGCCATCCCCGTAACAGGCGGTCAGGTAATGCTGTCCTAACCGAAAAAATCAAAAGGAGCTACCGGAATGGAAAATTTAATTGCAAAGCTCAACGCAAAGACCGCCGACGAACGTCTGGCGGCTCTGCGTGAAATAAAAGCCCTCTGCGACGACGGCAAGCTTGCCGTCCCGCAGCCCTGCGGCAACGTAAACAACCACATTCATACCATCTATTCTTTTTCGCCCTACTCCCCCACCGCCGCGCTTTATTACGCATGGCAGAACGGACTTTCCACCGCCGGAATCATGGATCACGATTCCATCGCCGGCGCCAAGGAATTTATCGAGGCGGGAAAAATCGTCGGCATGGCGGTTACTGTCGGCGTTGAATGCCGCGTGAAGTTTGACAAAACTCCCATAAACGGTCGCCGCATCAACAACCCCGACCAAAGCTCTGTCGCATATGTTGCTCTGCACGGCGTTCCGCACAACAAAATCGACCGCGTAAACGACTTCTTCGCGCCCTACCGTGCCAAGAGAAACGAACGCAACAAGAAAATGTGCGCCAACATTAATACAATTATGGCAAAATACGGCATTGCCATTGATTTTGATAAGGATGTGCTTCCGCTTTCAATGTACAACGAAGGCGGCTCCGTAACCGAGCGTCATATTTGCTATGCGCTGGTTAAGCAGATCGTTAAGCGCTTCCCCACCCCCGAGGGCGTTATCGGATTTTTCAAAAACGATATGGGAATTGCGCTTTCCGCAAAGCTTGAGGTTTTGCTGTCCGAGGCTAAGCCGGAATTTTACGAATACGATATTCTCGGCGTAATCAAGGGC
>CAYWMF010000351.1:0-1723 GCA_964459175.1 uncultured Oscillospiraceae bacterium | reverse complement strand
CATTATATATACCTCTCTTTCTTACAGAGCCATGAGAACGTCGAAGTTTTCGAGGTTGAAGCAGAGATCCTGCAGGAATTTAGCCGCAGGTGCGCCGTCCAGCGCTCTGTGGTCGAAGGTAAGCGACAGGCCCATTGCGGGGTAAATAACATCCTCGCCGTCTACTTCCTTTATCTTCTTGGTGATATTGTTTACGCCGAGAATGCAGGTCTGCGGCGGATTGATAACGGGAGTGAAGCTTTCGATGCCCATAGCGCCGAGGTTGGTGACGGTGAAGCTTGCGCCCTTGAGGTTATCGGGCGAAATTGTGCCCTTTTGAGCCTCGGAAATAACAACCTTAGCCGCCTTGGAAAGCTCGTTAAGCGTAAGCTTTTCAGCCGCAAAGACCGTCGGAACCAAAAGTCCGCGCTCGGTATCAACCGCGATACCGATATTTGCGTTGTTGAAATATCTCATGGTATCGTCGAGGTAGTGAGCGTTAACCGCACGATGCTTGAGAAGTGTTCTGGAAACGGCGTAAAGAATCATATCGTTGACGGTAATCTTTGCAAAGCCCATCTTTTCGGCGTTGGCCTTGAGAGCCGCGCGGCAAGCGTTGAGCTTGGTAGCGTCGAACGAGGTATTGAGAGTAAGCTGAGCCATTGTGGACAGCGAATTGTGCATTGCCTTGGCGATAACCTTGCGTACATTGGGGAGCTTGACGTCCTCGTATGCCGCGGTGGGAGCCGCCGGTACTGCGGGAGCCTGCTCTGCCGCGGGAGCCGCCTTGGGAGCAAGATCGCTCAGAACAACTCTGCCGTTAGCGCCCGTGCCCTCTACTGCGACGGTGTAGCCGTCCTTAGCCGCACCGGAAACGGTGAAGCCCTTGTCAAGCAAAGCCTGAACATCGCGTTCGATAATTCTGCCGTAGGGGCCGGTAGGAGCCGCCTTGAGCAGGTCCGCGCCGGTCTTGAGAGCAAGATTCTTGGCACGGGGAGAGATTTTTTCGACATTAGCCACAGCTGCGGTGGCAACTGCTGCGGGAGCCGCGGTAGCTGCTACAGCGGGAGCTGCCTCGACAGCGGCGGGAGCTGCGCCGGGGTTCTTCTGCGCGTTTACGAATGCCGCAACGTCTGTTCCGGCAGGGCCTATCAGGCAAACATTGTCAAGGCAGGGAACATCCTCGCCCTCGTCAGCCAAAATTGCCAAAAGAGTGCCTTCAACAGCCGCTTTTTCCTCGAAAGAGGATTTGTCTGTTTCATAGGTGAACAGGATATCGCCGTTTGCAACCTTATCGCCGACCTTCTTTTCCCAGGTGGTGATAACACAGCTTTCGACGCTTTGGCCCTGACGGGGCATGATAACCGCGGTAACACCTGCGGGAAGCTCGGCGGGAGCGGCAGGAGCCGAAGCCGCGGGAGCGGCGGGTGCTGCGGGCGCGGCCTCAGCTGTAGGAGCGGCCGCCTTGCCTGCGGTGAACGCGGAAATATCCTCTCCGGCGTTACCGATAACGCAGACATTCTCAAGGCAAGGAACATCCTCGCCCTCGTCGGCGAGAATTGCCAGCAGAGTACCTGCAACGGTGGATTTTTCTTCAAATGAAGATTTGTCTGTTTCGTAGGTGAACAGCACGTCGCCTTCGGCTACGGCGTCGCCCACTTTCTTTTCCCAGGTTGTGATGACACAGCTTTCAACGCTCTGTCCCTGGCGAGGCATGATAATTGCAACTGCCATTGTTTGTACC
>CAYWMF010000350.1:0-1746 GCA_964459175.1 uncultured Oscillospiraceae bacterium | reverse complement strand
GTAATGTATACATCGTCCAGGCGATGCTCAAGCTCCTTGCCGGTAATGTCCATATTGCGCAAATCCAACAGCATAAGGTGATTATCCGTGCCGCCGGTGAGCAAATCGAAGCCTTCTGCCATAAGACCTGACGCCAAAGCGTCGGCGTTGGCACGAACGCGAGACTGATATTCCTTAAATTCCGGCTTGAGTGCTTCGCCGAGGCAAACCGCCTTTGCGGAAATTACATGCATGAGAGGTCCGCCTTGAATACCGGGGAATATTGCCTTATTTATGGCCTTGTTCATTTCTTCGGTGTTGCAAAGGATAAGACCGCCGCGCGGACCGCGCAGTGTTTTGTGGGTTGTGGTCGTTACAACGTCGGCGTACGGAACAGGCGAGGGATGCAGACCTGCCGCAACAAGACCGGCAATGTGAGCCATGTCAACCATCAGATATGCTCCGACCTTTTTGGCGATATACGAGAATTTTTCAAAGTCCAGAACTCTCGGGTATGCGCTGGCGCCGGCAACTATGAGCTTGGGTTTGGTTTCCATTGCGATGCGCTCAACTTCGTCATAATCGAGGATTGCCGTGTCCGGATTAACGCCGTAGGAAACGAAATTGTAATATAAACCCGAAAGATTTACCGGGCTTCCGTGAGTAAGGTGACCGCCGTGTGCAAGGTTCATGCCCAGTACGGTGTCCCCCGGCTTAAGCAATGCCAAGTAAACCGCAGTGTTGGCCTGAGAGCCGCTGTGCGGCTGTACATTAGCGTATTGCGCACCGAACAGCTTTTTGGCGCGCTCGATTGCGATATTTTCAACTATGTCTACTTCTTCGCAGCCGCCATAGTAACGCTTTGCGGGATAGCCCTCGGCGTACTTGTTGGTAAGTACGGAGCCCTGAGCGGCAAGAACTGCCGGAGAAACGAAATTCTCGGAAGCGATAAGCTCAATATTTCTGCGTTGACGCGCAAGCTCGCGATTTATCGCATTTGCAACTTCAGGGTCGCGGGAATTCAAAAAGTCGATATTTTCTTCAATAAACATTTGGACCTCCAATTTTTTATATTATCACTTTACATTATACTTCAAAATTTCAATTTTATCAATAGTATTCTAAAATATTCGCGGAATTTTTTCGCAAAAAGCTAATTCTTTTCATTTTGTTAATAGAAAATATACAATAACATGATAAAATCTATACTTGGCTGTAATGAAAAGATTAATGACGGAGGATAAAATTGATAAACAATACATTATTGGAACGGTACGGTAATTCCATATATCCGACCTTCGTGATAGTTGAGAAAAACAATCGATGCAGAATTCAATTTTTGCCGAGCTTTGAAAAAAGCTTTCGCGATACCTGCAAGCTGTACGGCGGAAATTTCATTGAAATAATGAAAAACAATCCGCGTAAAGTCGAAAGCATAGTCATGGACGGAGTAAAGCATTACTTTGTGACGGAGCATTGGCGTGAGCAGGACAATATTTTTTATGCGGTTCAGTTTGTTTATCCGATAATCGAGGATAACGAAAGAATTTTTCATACCTTGAATTTCGGGCAAATCATTTACGATGTTTGCAATGTTTTGCCGGAACAACAAATGTCCGACGAAAGCCTTACACTTATTAAAAATGTGAGAAGCCGAGAGAAATCAACAAAATTTATCTTTGATTTTCTGTGCAACCGCTTTGACGGATTTTTCGAAAACGAAAAATCCAGCTATTTTTACAAGATAAACGATGTTATCAAGTACAC
>CAYWMF010000349.1:0-1770 GCA_964459175.1 uncultured Oscillospiraceae bacterium | reverse complement strand
GTTTGCGGTACGAAAGCCAAGTCTACGAGGAGGAGCTTAAAAAGACTCCGTCCGTAGACTCCATCGTCGAAACGCCGGACGGCAAGGGCGTTGTTGTGGAAAGCAACATTTTGGCCGGACTTATCAAGGTTCGCATGGACAGTGCGCGCGACACCGCGCCGAGGCTGTTCTCGCGCGAACAGGTCAAGGTTGTGGGCAGAATTCGTCGCAACGACAACAGTGAAATGGACGAGGAGCTCAAAAAGCTTCAGGACTAAGACATAATTAAAACATTATAAGGAGTAATATTATGCCTCACATATTCAGCGGAAAATGGATATGCGATCCGAGATTTCTAAGAGAACCTATAAATTTACTGCACAAGGAGCTGGACAGCCCGCCGGTTGAGCAAAGCCCGGCCGAGCTGTGCTCACTGCATTGCCTTTTTGCAAAAAAATTCATTGTTGATAAAAAGGCAGGCGAAAAAATAATTATAGATATTACCGCCGACGACTATTATAAGCTGTACGTAAACGACAGCTTTGTATGCCAAGGCCCCGCAAACGGCTATATTTTCAACTATTATTGGAACAGAGTCGATATAACGGATTTTATAAAAGACGGCGAAAACGAAATAAAGGTGCATGTTCAATACAACGGCTGTGTCAGCCGCGCGTTTTTCAGCGGCGATATGCGTATGGGCATGATTTGCGATGTAAGAGCCGACGAAAAGCTGCTGCTGTGCAGTGACGAAGGCTGGCTTTACACACACCCCGCGCAATATGTGCCGAATCATTTTGTCGGCTATCAAACTCAGCTTTTGGAGGATTTCGACTGCACAAAGGTTACACCGCCTTTTGTCGCCTGCGCGGTTAAAACAAACGCCGATTACAGCTTTGCCGACGAGCCGATACCTACAATACCGGTATATGAAAAAGCGCCGATTCTTTGCGAAAAGACAACCGACGGCGGGCTTTTTTACGATTTCGGAACCGAAATAACCGGCACGCTTGCGTTTTCGGCAAAGGGCAAGCTCGGCGACAGGGTTCGTATTTTGTGCGGCGAGGAGCTGTGCGACGAGCCTCAGCGTGTACGCTACAATATGCGCTGTAACTGTGTGTACGAGCAAAACATGATTTTGGCGGACGGCGAAAGTACCTTTGACGAATACGACTACAAGGCTTTCCGCTATGTAACCCTCTACCCCGACGACGGAGTGGAAATTTCCGATTTTCGCGCCAAGGTGCGCCATTGGTATTTTGATGACGATTACTGCAAAATCAAGACGAACGACAAGGTTTTGGAGGATGTTTTCAATATTTGCAAAAATGGCGTAAAATACGGCACGCAGGAGATTTTTGTCGATTGTCCTCAGCGTGAAAAGGGACAATATGCCGGCGATATGACCATTACCTCGGCGTCGAGCCTTTGGCTGACCGGAGATGTCTTCATGACGCGCAAGGCGATTGATTCGCAAATGCTGTCCACGAAAATATGCCCGGGCCTGCTGGCGGTTACGCCCGGCTCGTTTATGCAGGAAATCGCGGATTACTCCCTGCAATTTCCGATATTGGCGCTGCGCCATTACGAATTTACGCACGACCGCGTCTACCTTATGCAAAACCTCGAGGTGTGCGAGAACATGATGAAGCATTTTGCCCGTTTTGAGCGCGGCGACGGGCTTTTGGAAGCAGTGACCGACAAGTGGAATCTTGTGGACTGGCCGGACAATTTGCGCGACGGCTATGCCTTTGCGCTGACAAACCCAATCTGCCCGGGTATTCACAATGT
>CAYWMF010000348.1:0-1774 GCA_964459175.1 uncultured Oscillospiraceae bacterium | reverse complement strand
ATTTGTTTTGTTTGTATTATATTTAAAGAAGAAATGTGTGGTAACATTAAATCAAAGCCTCGTTTTTTGCGTGGCAATGGTTTAAGTTGCCACGCATTTTTTATTTGCGTGAGAATTTAGAAAGGAGCATTCTTTCTGTTGACAAACAGGTAAACAAATTTTCACGAAAGGAAAAAAATAATGTATGGAATTTAAAAAGCGATATTTAGTAAATATCAGCACAAAAAATCTTTACGATACTGAAAATATTAAAAAATGATATCAAATCAGCCGTATGAAAGAGTCTAATGCATTATTTTATGACCCCTTACGGGAAGCATTGGAATATCCGAATAAGGATAACCCCAAAACCAGCAAATGTAAATATTGCTTTAATGATTGAAAGGATGATTTTTATGAAAAAAATAGTAGTTTTGTTATTAGCGTTTATGATGTGTTTTAGCCTCGGAGCTTGCAGAGAAAGTGAAGCAGCAAAAGCCCAAAAAACTGCTGCAATGGCAAGGCAGGTTACGGAAGCATTTCAGGAGTTAGATATATCCATTACGAAATTAAGCAGTCTTCCAATAACAAGTAGTCAGTATATGATTGATAAATGCACAGATTTATTGAAAGAAGCATTGGAAATTATGAAAAGTCACGATGTAGATCCTGATGATGAAGATTATATCAAAGAGAGCGAAAAATTCATAAAAAAAGTAGATGCGTTTAATGATAAAGTAGACCGTCTTTTTTAATTAAAGCATTCAAAGTTGCAAATGTACTTATGACAAATGTAAAGAAATTAAGGATTGGATAACATTTGCCACGCTATAAAACCTCGGTTTTCAGCAAAGTGACGGTTTTATATTACCTTGTTGATTTTAGTACTAAAAAGTCGCATAGAACAAAGCTTTTTAGATCTTTGAATGACGAAGGCACACTTAGAAAACGGACACGAAAAATCCGCATACCATCTAAAAAGTGATATGCGGATTTTTATTTGCAGCTCTGCCAGGTGGTTTGTTAATAAGTTACTACTTTATTATTGACTGCCAATGGCGTCTTTTGCTTTGCTCTTTGATTACTCCAGCCCGAGTCGGAATACTAAATGCTCCCATATAGTCGCAATCCTTTGCCAAATTCCGATTTATCCGACCGGCTCTCCGAAAAACATTGATGCCACCGGATTTTTAAGCAGTTTTATTCAACGAATAATATCGACCTCTATATCTTCCACCGGTTTCTCACGGAAGATAATCTTCCACTCTATATCATCTACGGGTTCAAAATGTAATGCCGAGAATGCTACGTGTGGTACTGTTTTAATTCCACTACCATTAGAGAAAATAAATGCCGTAGGACCGTCAGCTCCGCCGATTATGCCAATACTGCAAGCATCATAGCTTGCTTGCGGTTCATAAGGCTTTCTCGGTCTGCGTTTCGGCTCATCGTTATCAAGACAATCTCTGACTTGAAAGTTCTTATTCGGCAATTCCGGCTCTATTGTATAGGTCATTGCCGTATGATGAGTTGGAAACTCATATTCTTCGTGAGCAAACGCTTTGGTTGTAAATTCTTGTTTCTCGTATTCCATAACGGTCAGTTTATGCTCCGTATTAGTGATAGGGTGAGTGAATGTAATCACATCACCAACCTTCGGATTCTTAAAGCGAATACCGTTAATGGTTTCGAGTCGGCGTTCCAATCTTAACTTAAATGACTTGATCTCAGGCTTTTTAATTGTTGCCCAAGGACACGACCAACGATGGAACGACCACGCCTTTGTTGCGTCCAA
>CAYWMF010000347.1:0-1775 GCA_964459175.1 uncultured Oscillospiraceae bacterium | reverse complement strand
CGGGTTTCTAAGTGAAACTCGGTGTTTTTACTGGCAGGGGCACAAGGACTTGAACTACCGTTGTTAATTACTTTTATTAACTTTTGTTAAGTATTCTCTACAAAAATCAGGTATTCCAAGAACTTTTTTGAACCGATTTAACCACCTGTTACCACCTATTATTACCCCCGTAAGGGAAAAAATAAGGGAAAACTTTTGACGCATAGCAGGTACATAACTATGATTAACCACTGCACTTATAAACTTAGACATTAGAGTCACGTTGCATTCGCAAATCAAAGTGTGTTGACATTATCCCTTTCGATTTTTGTATGCATCAATATTGAATATCAAAAAGTGAAATGCGGAGCCAATAAGCAGGAAATTCGTTATATCGATGGTATCTGAATGATGTTGATGTGGGTGACGTGATCTAGGCAGAGTACTCGTACTCAAAGTACTAAAAAGAGTGTGTGCAATCTGCGTATGTTACATCATACGCTAGAGTAGCTAGGCGTTATTTAATCACTTTACCTGTTCGCTTTTTAGCATTTTTTCTAGTATTCTTTTTGGCAGAGTATGCTGGAATTGTAGACCTAATTGATATTTTGCTTGCAGGTTTTTTACAAGCCACCAGAGAAGTAGCAACGGTCGTTCTTGTTTCCAACATATTAGCAATCTTTTCATAGTCCTTGCTCATTTGCTCATATTGTTGGTGAGAGGATGAAAGTTGGTGGAGAAACTCTAGATTTGCACTTTTTTCTGTTTTGTGGTTTGAAATATCAAATTTGATACCGCGCTCCATTACATATACGCAGTATCCATTACGTCCCTTTTCGATGCATACACGTTGCTCGGCAGGAACACCAATTGAATACAAATTCTCAGGAACGCAGTATTTCTGCAAGACAGTGTTCAGTGCTTTATTTGAGAAAGTCACGGGAAAATAATTCTTTTTCATCATTTAATCCTTTCCAGCAATGAATCTCGGACAAGCGCGCGAATACTTTGCCCGTGTAGGTATTGTATTCCGCCACCGGGCTGATTAAACATTGGTGCAACTTTTCCCTTCTGTACAACACACTGTACAGGTAATATATCAGCAATAACTCTGTACTCATGATATTCCAATGACTCAATCGTATATGGAAGTGCAACTTCCGAAAACTGTGTCTTGGCTGGAGCGGTATATCTCCCCATTTCTGATCCGAATCGAATAATAATAGAATCTTTAGGTAAGATATATTGAATAATATATTTCCCGTTAGATTCGACATTTCTCGTGTCGAATCCGTGTTTATCCGCAAATTTGGAGGAGCACCCCTCCCAATCAACCTCTGGCGAACCGTATTTATCTAATTTTCCTGTGCCGAACTCTACGGATGCCAATTGATACGGAGAAACTATCTCTTGACCATAATAGTTTCTAGCGGTGCAGATATCCATATTAACAACCCTCTTTCTGTATTTAGTACCCAAGACAAGGTTATTATATCAGGAAATTAATTATTATTCAAGTATTACCAGCTTGAATCATAAACATAACAACTGTAGGCTAGTTACCATCTCATGAGAAAGTGTATTGAGATCCGTTATCGCAGTCACAAGCATAGTATTCCTGAAACAAAGCCACATAACATGCGTACCATATTTCTCCTACGTTATAGCATTCTTATTATTATCATTATGCTTTTGTATATGTTTAGTGCAAGAAAATTCTAAAATAGTTCAAATACGCCTCAAACCGATCCTGTGCAGTCAGGCAAGTATCCATCAGGTAGCCCTTTTCTCTGTCC
>CAYWMF010000346.1:0-1784 GCA_964459175.1 uncultured Oscillospiraceae bacterium | reverse complement strand
AACCTATGACCTCCTGCTTGTAAGGCAGATGCTCTCCCAGCTGAGCTAAGCTCCCATAACATGATTATTATATCACATTTCTTTGAAAAAGTCAATAGTTTTTTTGATTTTTCTTTGAGAATTTACGGATTTTTTCTTTGCGTGCCGAATTTGGCATATAAAACCTGCGCGCCGCGGCTAATGGTATGCCGTCGTGCGATGTAAAGATAGCAATTTAGCTGTAATGATTACTGTTATTTCAACAAATTTATAAAATTCAGCAAAATCTATTGAAATTACTGTTTATTTAGTGTATAATGATAAATGAAATAAATCAGCTTTTTTCAAAGCTTTAAATTTGGAGGACAGCATGAAAGAATTAAGACAAAATTGCAAATATGCGCTGGTTGTTCCCACCAGCATGGGCGTACGTATAACCCCCGAAAACGGACAGCCGGTTGCATCGTCGTCGGTTTTCCATATGCAGGCGACCAGCGCCGAAACCAATGTTGCCAGCATCAGCTCGTATCTCGGCTTGCCTGTTAAGGTGCTTACAACCTTTGTAAAGGGTAGCCCGATTGCAAGCTTTATCAAGAGCAATTTGCTTTCCCGCGGCATGACCTTTGAGGGCAAAGAGGTTGAACAGGGCGGCCCGTGGGGTTATCGCCATCAGTTCAACATTGCCGACAGCGGCTACGGCACACGCGGTCCCCGCGTCCACAACGACCGCGCGGGCGAAGTAGGCTGTACGCTTAATATAAAGGATTTCGACCTTGAAAGAATTTTCGGCCAAGAGGGCGTCCGGATTCTGCATCTTTCCGGCCTTGTCGGCGCTTTGTCGCACGACACCAGCATTTTCTGCCTCGAGCTGGCGCGCGCCGCCAAAAAGTACGGCACGCTCATTTCGTTTGACCTGAACTATCGCGCATCATTCTGGAAAAACCGCGAGCAGGAGCTGCGCGAAATATTCACCGAAATTGCTTCCGTCGCCGATATTTTGGTCGGCAACGAGGAGGATTTCCAGCTTTGCCTGGGCATTCAAGGCCCCGAGGCGGGCGGCAAGGACCTTGCGGCCAAAATCGACGGCTTCAAGGGCATGATTAAATGCGTTAAGGAAAAATTCCCCAACACCTCGGTTTTTGCTACCACTTTGCGCCAGGTTGTCAGCGTAAACAGCCATCTGTGGGGCGCTATCATGCTTCAGGACGACACCTGGCAGGTTATCGAGCCGCGTGAAATCACCGTTCTCGACCGCATAGGCGGCGGAGACGGCTTTGTCGGCGGTCTTTTGTACGCAATTCTGCGCGGTTGGGATGCCGAAAAGCAGATCCAGTTTGGTTGGGCAAGCGGCGCACTGGCGACCACTTTCCTCACCGACTACGCACAGCCCGCCGACGAGGAGCAGGTTTGGAGCGTTTGGAGCGGCAACGCGCGAGTTAAGAGATAACTTGATTTGGCAATATAATTAAAAAAGGAAGTTTCCGAAGCGATCGGAAACTTCCTTTTTTGTGCATTGTCCGTCGGACTATGTCCGACACATTCCATACAAGAGGAAGACTTTAAGATGCAGATTTTGCGAAGCAAAATCTACCGCTTCATTGGCTTTTGCCTTGATGAAACCCTCTTTTAGTCCAAATCGCCGAAATCAAGCGTTGCGAAATAGTCGGCGGGGGTCTCGGCGCGGCGAATCAGCTTGAAGCTGCCGTCGGTGCGCAGAAGAATTTCGGCACTGCGCAGCTTGCCGTTGTAGTTGTAGCCCATCGAATGGCCGTGAGCGCCGGCGTCGTGAATGAACAGATAGTCAC
>CAYWMF010000345.1:0-1786 GCA_964459175.1 uncultured Oscillospiraceae bacterium | reverse complement strand
CGTCATCGCCCAAATATTCATGAGCAACAATAGGATTTCTGCCGTTTTCGACAACCGAATAGTCGCGTCTTTTGTAGAACATGCTAAGCTTTATTCCCATAACGTAAGCATAGTACATTCCACGGTTCAGCGCGCCCTCGTCGGGAGAAACGACAATGAGGTTAGAAAGGTCAATATCATCGTATTGGTGCACAAACGCCTTGAGCGTCTGATAGGTCGGCATAAGATTATCAAAGCCGATGAACGGCACGGCGTTTTTAATTCTGTCGTCATGTGCGTCAAAGGTTACAATATTTTCAACGCCCATTCTTTCAAGCTCCTGCATAGCCATGGCGCAGTCGAGCGATTCACGTCCGGTGACGCGATGCTGACGGCTTTCGTAAAGCATAGGCATAATAACCGAAATACGGCTTGCCTTGCCGCCTATCGCGGATATTATTCTCTTCAAATCCTGGAAATGGTCATCCGGGCTCATGGGAACATCCATGCCGTACATTTTGTATTTTACGCCGTAGTTGAAGCAGTCGCAAAGTATGTAGACGTCCTTATCGCGGATGGACTCTTTAACAAGCGCCTTTGCTTCACCCGAGCTGAATCTCGGGCACGAGGTTTCCACGATATACTTTTCCTCGGGAGTGCATCTCCATTCTCTGATATAGCCCTCTATCTGCCGGAGCATCTGCTCGGTACCTCTGGTACCCATCATAACAAGTTTGTTGCCAAGCGAGTTATTAGAAAATCCCTGCATCTGGTTAATCTCCCTTACTCATCAAAATTTATTTTTAAATCCTTTGTATTTACATTCAGCGGTTTCAAATTGACTTCATAGGTTCTGAAAAGCAATGCGGCATCGTCATTTCCCGTAAGCCACTCGGAAAGCCGTGCGAACATCAAGCGCTTTTCGGACGGTATTCGCATGTCGTACACCGTTTTAGCGGAGCTGTAGCCCTCTGACGCGCTGATCTTAATTATCTTTTCGGTTTCTTTGTCCTTAAGCTCCACAAAAGTAGCTCCGTTTTCTTCAACAGCCAAAGCATGCCGGTCGTCAAACGTAATGTCAAGCCTCTGCAAATTGTCGTTTTTTTCAAAATTCAGCTTAAAATCAAGCGTTTTGTTCATATCCGTCACCGTCACGCTCGAGACTTGACGGCCGTAGGACGAATCCGAGGCAACACCGACACTGTAAATATTGCTGCCCGTGTTTATCGAAATGCTTTCTTCAAACGCTTTTTCGGCGAAAATGCTGCGGCGGTACACCAATGATATTTTTTCGGTCGTAAAAACGCTGTCAACATATTCTGCAAGCCGCATCGGCGTATATTCGAAGCCATATACGCCCTTAATCATTTCGGCGAATTCGCTTGAAGTGAAAAATGCTTTAAAATCTGCAATAAGCCGAGTATTATTGCGAAGCTCCAGCGTGATGACGTCGCATTTTTTCCTCATACCGTCGCGCTTAACATAGGTAGTTGAAGATGAAAAATCGCTTTCGGAAGCGTTATTTTTCAAGATGCCGTAAAAGCGGTCGGTCAAGGACGAATAATCCTCGTGCCATTTCGCACTGTCGGTGAAAAGGCTTATCACCGTGTACGGAACCAGCAGCTCGTCGCAGTTTTTTCCCGAAGCTACGACAAAATCAAAGTTGTCCGCGCTATCAATGAAAAAATCGTCGCCACCGTCATAATATACGGCATAGTCCAGCTTTCCGTCAGAGCTCTTTTCGCTGACGGCGAACTTAAGCATACCGTTCTTTTTGAGCAAATCGTCAAAAATCGTCACGCCGTTC
>CAYWMF010000344.1:0-1788 GCA_964459175.1 uncultured Oscillospiraceae bacterium | reverse complement strand
CATCGCGGGTGGCAATATTTTTTCAGATTTCGTATATACACATTGTTGTTTACTCCTTTACAAATTATAAATTCGAGTTTGCGGCGGTGATTTCGGCTACTGCCTGCTCGTACTGTTCCTTGTTGGGGGCGGTACCGTGCCAAGAAGCCTGGTTTTCCATGAAGGAAACGCCCTTGCCCTTAACGCACTTCGAAATTATAACGGTGGGCTTATCGCTTGCTTCGGAAGCCTTGACAGCCTTTTCTATTTCATTGAAATCATGACCGTTGATAACTTCAACATTCCAGCCGAAAGCCTTGTACTTTTCGTCCAAGGGAGTGGGGTTCATAACTTTTGTGATATCGCCGTCGATTTGCAGACCGTTGAAGTCAACAAATGCGCAAAGATTGTTGAGCTTGTAGTGAGCGGCAAACATTGCTGCCTCCCAGACCTGGCCCTCTTCCTGCTCGCCGTCGCCCATGATGGAGTAAACCTTGTAGTTCTTGCCGGAAATTTTGCCGGAAAGCGCCATGCCGCAGGCGGCGGAAATGCCAAGACCCAAAGAACCGGTGGACATATCAACGCCGGGAACGCCCTTCATATCGGGGTGACCCTGGAGAATGCTGTCTGCCTGTCTGAAGGTTTTGAGCAGATCGGTGGAGAAGTAGCCGCGATTTGCCAAGGTTGCGTAAAGAGCGGGCGCGGTGTGACCTTTCGAAAGAACGAAGCGGTCTCTGTCCTCCCATTTGGGGTTCTTAGGATCGATATTCATCTTTTCAAAGAAAAGATAAGACATAATATCCGCAATGGAGAGCGATCCGCCCGGATGACCGGAGTTTGCGCTGTAAACACATTCCAGCGCTCCCATTCTGATGTTGTTGGCAATTTTTTGTAATTCCTTGATTCTTGCCTCTTGCATTTTGTAAATCCTCCTGAGAATATATATAAATTTTTATTTTGCTCAATGTTATTTTGATGCTACAGTCTGCTTATCAGGTCGGCAAGCGCGCCGTTGTTGTTGGAGCAGACAATTATATCCGATATATCCTTTATGTTGTCCAAAGCGTTTTGCGGGCATACGGCAACGTCGGCCGATTTAAGCATATCGTAATCGTTGTCGTAATCGCCGACGGCATAAACCTTTGAATTCGGAATGCCCAACCGCGCTTTCAGCTTGCCCAGTGCCTTTCCCTTTGTGGCGTTGCTGTTCATTACCTCGAAAAGTGTCGGCGCAGTAGCAACCATTGAAAAGCTTTGCGGGCTTATCGATGCGGCATATTTTTTTATTGCGTTGATTTTCTCTGCTTGAGCGGAAAAAACCGCTTTATAAAGCTTCATCGAAAATAGCTTTTCTTTAGTGTATTCCGGCAAAGCATTGCGATAGACGGGTAAATCGTAATGCGAAATACCTTCGAGATTATATGTTACAAAGCCCTCTTCCACATTCCAGCGTATGCCGACACCGGGAAATTCCTTTTCAATTTTTTCGGCAAGCTCACGCGCCGCGCCGCTCGGCATTGTAACCTCGTCAAAACGAGTGCCGGTTGAAAAATCGTAAAGATACGCGCCGTTCGAAAGTATCGCGGGCATATTGTTAAGGCTTATTGTATCGGGAATGATTTTTTTCAGAATGCTTTCGTTTCTGCCGGTGGAGAAGCTGAAATGCCCACCGTTTGAGGTAAAATACTTAACGGCCTCGACATTGTTTGCCGTGGGCTTCGAGCTGTCGTCAAAAAACGTACCGTCAAGATCGGTAACTATTATTATATGATCGTATTTAGCCAATATACTTTTCCTCGAGTGTCTGTA
>CAYWMF010000343.1:0-1790 GCA_964459175.1 uncultured Oscillospiraceae bacterium | reverse complement strand
GAGCAAGGCGGCGCCAATGTTTCCGGCGGTCAAAAACAACGCCTGTGCATTGCGCGCGCGCTGCTGAAAAAGCCCAAAATCCTCATTCTGGACGACTCCACCTCGGCTGTCGATACCGCCACCGACGCAATGATTCGAAAGGCGTTCCGCGAAGAAATTCCCGGCACCACCAAAATTATTATTGCTCAGCGCATTTCCTCGGTTGAGGATTCAGACATGATAATCGTCATGGACGACGGCAAAATCAGCGCCGTCGGAACGCACGAGCAGCTGCTTGAAAGCAGTGAAATATACCGCGATGTTTACAATTCGCAGGTCAAAGGAGGTAATAAATAATGGGACCCAGACCTATGAAGGGCGGCGGTATGCCGCCGCGTGAAAAGGTAGATTTCAAAACCGTAAAGCGTCTGCTTTCCTACCTTTCCGATTACAAGGCACACCTTATCGCCGTTGTCATCTGTATCATTCTCAGCGCGTTGGCGGGCGTTGCCGGCTCCATGTTTATAAGAACCCTCATCGACGACTACATCGTTCAGCTCCTTAAAGAAGCAGACCCCAAATTTGACGGACTTCTGCGCGCAATAATTGCCATGGCAATTATATATTCGGTAGGCGTTGTATCCACATATCTCTACAACCGCCTGATGGTAACCGTTTCGCAGGGCGTTTTGCGCGATATCCGCGATACAATGTTCGCGCATATGCAGACACTCCCCATCAAATACTTCGATACCAACAATTTCGGCGACATCATGAGCTACTATACCAACGATACCGATACCTTGCGTGAGCTTATCTCCCGCAGTATGCCGCAGATTTTTTCATCTGTCGTAAGTATAGTTTCGGTTTTCTTTGCAATGCTTTTCACCAATGTATGGCTGACGCTTTTTGTACTGCTGACGGTATTTGTCATGATGCTGCTGGCCGGCAAAATCGGCGGAAACAGCGGTAAATTCTTTATGCTTCAGCAAAAATCGCTCGGCGAATTGAACGGCTATATCGAAGAAATGGTCAACGGTCAAAAGGTTGTCAAGGTGTTCTGCCACGAGGACAAAAACAAGGAAGGCTTTGACAAACGCAACAATGAGCTGTGTGAAAATGCCACAAAGGCCAACATTTTTGCCAGTATTCTGATGCCGATCATGAGTAACCTCGGCAACCTCCAATACGCGCTTATCGCAATGCTTGGAGGCACGTTAGCCATATTCAATGTCGGCGGTATGACGCTCGGTATCATTGCCTCTTTTCTTCAGCTTTCTAAAAGCTTCACCCAGCCGATAAACCAGGTTTCACAGCAGTTTAACTCCATTATAATGGCTTTGGCCGGTGCAAAACGTATTTTCAAGCTCATGGACGAGGAGTCCGAAGTTGACGACGGCTATGTTACTCTGGTCAATGCCGAAATCAAGGACGGTCAATTGTGCGAAACCGAAAAGCGCACAGGTATGTGGGCATGGAAGCATCCGCATTCGGCCGATGGCTCGATAACTTACACCGAGCTTAAAGGTGATGTTCGCATGACAGAGGTCGATTTCGGCTACGAAGAAAACAAAACCGTTTTGCACGATGTCACGCTTTATGCCGAACCCGGTCAAAAAATCGCGTTCGTCGGCGCTACCGGTGCCGGCAAAACCACCATCACCAACCTTATAAACCGTTTTTACGATATTGCCGACGGTAAAATCCGCTATGACGGCATAAATATCAACAAAATCAAAAAGGCCGATCTGCGCCGCTCGCTCGGCATAGTCCTGCAGGACGTCAACCTTTTCACCGGAACGGTTATGGAA
>CAYWMF010000342.1:0-1801 GCA_964459175.1 uncultured Oscillospiraceae bacterium | reverse complement strand
ATTATCGATATAGCGGCGGCAAAAATCCTGATGCGGCGCGGCATCGACGTCGGAATAAAGGCATTCGCGCCGATAGTTCGGACATTGCAAAAGGGCTTTACCGATTTGCCGTCGGAATACCACATTGACGAGGGTGTCTACACACGGCTTGACGGTCTTTTGCTCGACGAAGAGGTTATTTGCGACGAAAAGGCGCACATAATTTCGAAATACAAGTATTGCGACAAGCTTATAAATGCGACCTTTGAGTACGAAAACGCCGACGGTCTGCGCTTTTTCGTATATGCGGCAGACATGTGGCGTGTACGGAATTCGTACAGCTTTTTCGCCACCTATGCCGGTCGGCGCAGTCTTATAAAATCACTGAAATGGCTCGGCGGCGAGCTTGCGGCATACGCCGACGGAAATTATCCGTTCCTGTACACCCTCACCAAGCAAAGCGCCGAAGAGCTGACAATCGGACTTTGGAACCTGTTTGACGACAAAATCAAAAATGCGCGGATAAAAATTACCGCGCCGTTCGACAGTGTCGAATTTGTCAACTGCTCGGGGCATATCGAAAACGACGTTGTTATATTGGACAGCGTGCTTTATCCGTACGAATTTGCGGGAATAACCTGCAAATGCAATAAATAAAGGAGGCGAAACAATAAAATTCGCGTCAAACTTATAAACAAAAACAAAAAATTATTTATTTAAAGGAGTTTTATCATGAAAAAAATCAAAATTCTTTCGGTATTTGCAATTTTTGTTGTCTGCATTGCCATGACGGCCTGCAAAGGCGGCGAAAAAGCCGCTGTGGTCGCATTTCCCAAGGACACCGCCAACGGCTATATATGGGCAACGCCAGAATTTGACAGCGAATATTTTACGCTGACCTCTCAGCGCTCCTACAGCGAGCAGGCGCCCGGTATGCCCTCCACCCAGTACCACGAGTGGACACTCACCCCCCTCAAGGCCGGCACGGCGCAGGTGATATTCACTCAGTACGATTCGCAGGAAAGCCTTGATACCGCAACCGACCCATTCAGAAAAGTCACGATAACCTATGAAATAGCCGAGGATCTTACCCTTAAAGAAACCGACCGCATAGATCTGAACTACAAGCAGGACGTCGAAGACTGATATGGCGGAGCTAAACTACGAATTCCGCAAAAGGATGCTGGAGGTTCACGCCGAAAATCGGCGTATGCCCGACAGAGCACCGACGGCGGAGCAAGTGGAAATCACCGAGGAATGGCAAATTGTTATACCACACGACAATAAATTTCTGCAAAGATGCGCAAAGGACTTAGAGGATTATTTTTTAACCTCGATGAACCTTCAGGTACGTTATACAATTCACAAGCCGACTTCGAGATACATTGAATATGCCCTTGACTCGACGCTTGAAAAAGACGGCTCATATATTCTGGAGGTTTCCGACGACCGCATAATTATCGTCGGAAAGGACGAACGTGCCGCTGCGCAGGGAGGTTATTACCTTGAGGACCTGATGAACCTTGAGGAAGCGCCCTTTATCGCGCACGGCAGTGTCACTCGCGTGCCGCGCTTCAAAACCCGCATGGTGCATTCCGGATACTCAATCGATAATTTTCCGAACGAGCATCTGAGTGCCATCGCGCATCAGGGCATAAACGCGATTTTAATTTTCACAAAGGATGTAAATTATACCACATGCGGCTATGTTGATTTCAACGAGCTTATCTATCGCGCCTCACTGTACGGCATAGATGTTTACGCCTACAGCTACTATCAAAACCGACTTCACCCCTCCGACGAGGGTGCCGAGGAGTACTAC
>CAYWMF010000341.1:0-1803 GCA_964459175.1 uncultured Oscillospiraceae bacterium | reverse complement strand
GCTCAATATGTACGCGCAGGGCGTTGACCCGAACCTTGATTTTACAAATATGCCTGAAATAACCGAGCTTTACGAGCGCACAACCCGCATGAAGGTTTACGACCGTCAGCCCTATTCGGGTAAGCTGGTATTTGCGGCATTTTCCGGCTCTCATCAGGATGCTATTGCAAAGGGCATGAAGTGGCGCGAGGAGAAAAACTGCGACACATGGACTGTGCCGTATCTTCCCATTGATCCGAACGATGTCGGCCGCGAGTACGAAACTGATGTTATACGCATTAATTCGCAGTCCGGAAAGGGCGGTATCGGCTATCTTCTGGAGCACAATTTCGGCTATATTCTTCCTGCAAAAATGCGTGAAGAGGTCGGATACACCGTTAAAAGCGTGTCGGATCACGCACATGCCGAGCTTTCACCGCAGGAAGTGCTTCAGGTATTTACGGAGCGCTATGTAAATATAAACGACCACATAAAGCTTATAGATTATCACTTTGTTCGTGCGGGTGAAATCAGTGCCACGCTCACCGTCGAAATCGACGGCGTGAAAAAAGAGCTTTCTGCGTCGGGTAACGGACGTCTTGACGCGGTAAGCAACGCTGTAAAAAATGAGCTTCGCATCAAATTTTCCGACCTCACATACGAGGAGCACGCGCTCACAAAGGGCTCGTCATCTCAGGCTATCACTTATGTCAGCATAATGCTTGAGGACGGTAAAAAGGTGTGGGGTGCCGGTATTCATGATGATATTATAGGTTCTTCAATCAACGCATTATTCTCCGCAATAAACCGCGGAATAAACAAATAAGGAGGTATTTGTCATGGCTATGACAATGACGCAAAAAATTCTTGCCGCGCATGCGGGACTTGAATCGGTTGTCGCAGGACAGCTGATAAAGGCAAAGCTGGATATGGTTTTGGGCAACGATATAACCTCTCCCGTAGCTATTAACGAATTTGAAAAATTCGGCTTCAAAAACGTGTTTGACAAAGAAAAAATTTCACTTGTAATGGATCATTTTGTGCCAAACAAGGATATCAAAGCCGCACAGCAGACCAAGCAATGCCGTTGCTTTGCCAAAGAGCATTGCATCAAAAACTATTACGATGTCGGCGATATGGGTATTGAACACGCATTACTTCCCGAAAAAGGTCTTGTAGGCCCGGGCGATGTCATTATAGGCGCCGATTCCCATACTTGCACCTACGGCGCGTTGGGTGCCTTCTCGACCGGTGTGGGCTCGACGGATATGGCCGCCGGTATGGCAACAGGTGAAGCATGGTTCAAGGTTCCGGCCGCAATAAAATTCAATCTTACCGGTAAGCTCAAGGAATGCTGTTCGGGTAAGGATGTAATTCTTTACATTATCGGTAAAATCGGTGTTGACGGTGCGCTTTACAAATCCATGGAATTCACCGGCGAAGGTCTGCACACGCTGTCGATGGACGACCGTCTTTGCATGGCCAACATGGCGATTGAGGCCGGCGCGAAAAACGGCATATTCGAGGTGGACGATGTGACACTGAACTACTACAAAGAGCGTATGACACATCCGTACACGGTATATAAAGCCGATCCCGACGCCGAATATGAAAGTGTAATAGATATAAATCTTTCCGAAATCAAGCCTACGGTCGCCTGCCCGCATTTGCCCGAAAACACCAAAAACGCAAGTGAGCTTTCGGATATAAAAATTGACCAGTGCGTTATCGGTTCCTGCACCAACGGCAGAATTTCCGATATGGAAATCGCGGCTAAAATATTGGACGGCAAGCATGTCGCCGACGGTGTGCGCTGTATTATAA
>CAYWMF010000340.1:0-1813 GCA_964459175.1 uncultured Oscillospiraceae bacterium | reverse complement strand
GCCTTAAGCTTGACACCAAGCCGTCAACCGTGCTGGTTACAGGTGTTAACGGCGTCGGCAAAACCACCTCGATTGCCAAAATTGCGCATTCGCTCAAGGAAAGCGGCAAAAAGGTACAGCTTGCGGCGGCGGACACCTTCCGCGCGGCGGCTATCGAACAGCTGGAAATCTGGGCAAATCGCGCCGGAGTTGACATAGTTAAGCAGAGCGAGGGCAGTGACCCGGCGGCAGTGGTATTTGATGCAATTTCATCGGCCAAGCATAACAATACCGACGTTTTGGTTATCGACACTGCCGGACGCCTGCACAACAAGAAAAACCTTATGGACGAGCTGAACAAAATAAATCGCGTTATCGACCGCGAATTGCCGGGCTGCTCACGCGAGGTTTTGCTGGTGCTGGACGCCACAACCGGACAGAACGCAATAAATCAGGCCAAGGAATTCAAAAACGCGGCAGACATAACCGGTATTGTGCTCACAAAGCTGGACGGTACCGCAAAGGGCGGAGTGGTCTTCTCGGTTAAAAAGGAGCTTGGAATTCCGGTAAAATATATCGGTGTCGGCGAAAAAATGGAGGATTTACAGCCGTTTAACGCCGAGGAATTTGTAAAAGCGCTGTTTGACAACGAAGAATAAGACGAGGTTTATATGAAAATAGTAATTTCATCGCGAAACCAAAAAAAGATTAACGAGCTCAGAAAGATTTTTGCCGACAGTATTCCGCAAAATACGCCAGAGCTTTTGTCGCTGGACGATATAGGCTTCGAGGACGATATTGAGGAAAACGGCTCAAGCTTTGAAGAAAACGCCATGATAAAGGCAAAGGCGGTGCACGATTTTTGCGGACTTGCGACTTTTGCCGACGACAGTGGAATTTGCGTTAACGCACTGAACGGCGAGCCGGGGATATATTCGGCACGATATGCCGGCGAGGCGAAGGACGACGAAAAAAATATTGACAAGCTGTTGGAAAATCTTAACGGAAAAGCCGACCGAAGCGGATATTTTGTCTGCGTTGTGGCGTATATCGACGCAGACGGAGAACAAAAGCTTTTTCGCGGCGAATGTCACGGCAATATAATTGACGAAAGGCGCGGAACGAGCGGCTTCGGATACGATCCGATATTTTATATCGAAAAATATCAAAAGACCTTTGCCGAGCTGGGCGAGGATATAAAAAACAGAATCAGCCACCGTGCGGCGGCAATGGAAAAGTTTACACAATATATCAAAAAGGAAACGGAAAAATATGCTGACAAGTAAGCAGAGAGCCGCTTTGCGCGGTATGGCCAACGGAATAGAACCTATATTTCAGCTCGGAAAAGGCGGAATAGGCGATAATTTTATCACGCAGATTGATGAAGCACTGACGGCAAGGGAGCTTATAAAGATAAAAATATTGGATAATTCGCTTTATACCGCACGTATGGCGGCTGACGAAATTGCGCCGCAGGTCGGAGCGGATGTTGTGCAGGTTATTGGAACAAAATTTGTCCTTTATCGTCAAAATAAAGAAAAACCCGGGATAGTGATATAATTTTATGAGCGGCTTTCGAATTGGGATATTCGGCGGCAGCTTTAATCCGCCGCATATTGGGCATATTCGCGCGCTGGAAAAATTCCGCGCGGCGGCAGAGCCGAATCTTCTTATGGTGATACCATCTTTTATACCGCCGCACAAGGCGGCTTCCGAGGTGGGCGCCGACAAAAGGCTTGAAATGGCACGGCTGGCGTTCGGCAAAATCGGCAAAAATGTTCAAATATCGGATCGCGAAATTCTGCGCGGCGGCAAAAGCTATACCTACTACACC
>CAYWMF010000339.1:0-1834 GCA_964459175.1 uncultured Oscillospiraceae bacterium | reverse complement strand
GTCGATACCCTCCCACATGAAGGTATCGTAAGGCATTTGGTTGGTTTCGCTCCAAGAAATTTTGGAGGTTACGAACTTATTTACGCCTGATTTCCGAAGTATCTGAGGTAATGCCGCCGAATAGCCGAAAACGTCGGGCAGCCACAAAACCTTGCTGTCAACATCGAATTCGTCCTTCATGAAGCGCTTGCCGAACATTACCTGACGTACCAGGCTTTCGCCGGAGGTAACATTGCAGTCGGCCTCCAGCCACATTGCGCCCTCAACCTCCCAGCGGCCCTCCTTGACGCGCTGTTTGATTTCCTCGTATTTTTCGGGTAGTGCGGCTTTATAATATTTATACAGCTGAGGCTGGCTGGACATGAATTTGTATTCCGGATAGCGTTTCATCAGCTCCAGCACGGTTGAAAACGAGCGCTGAGTCTTTTCGCGTGTCTGCGCCAGCGTCCACAGCCATGCAACGTCTATGTGCGTATGGCCGATGCAGTTGACGATATTGTCGTTTTTGCCGCAAATTGCGTTGTAATAGTTCTTTTTCAGGTAGTCGGCCGCCGCTTTCACGCTTTCGTAAAATTCGGGGCCGTCAAAGTATCTGAAGTCCAAAAGGTTTGCCGCCAGCTCAAGCTGCTTTAAGGTCAAAATGCTGTTGGGGTCTGTTTCGGGAAAAAGCTTTACGGTTTCCAGCGGAACAGACATATCGTACCACAGGTCTTTGACGGCGATATCACGTTCCAAAATGCAAGCGTGAACCTCGCTTTTGGCGCGCATACTGCCGGTATAGAAAAATACCAGCATTTCGTATTTTGTGTCCGGCTCAACCTCGACCCAGGTGTGATTTATGTCAAAGCCCTGAATCGCCTTGCCGTTGAGATACAGCAAGCCCTGCGGATTTTGTGCGTCCCAGCCGTTTACCGCCGTGGTGAACGACAGAATTATTTGCTTGCCCTCTTTGGCGGCGGGGGTTGTAAATTCGCCCTTTATCCAGAAATGCGAGTCGTTGATGTGAAGCTCCATGCCGTAGTCGTACTGCTTCCAGCCGTCGGTCGGCGCGGGAAGCTTTGCCTCGTATTCCGCGGGAACGTATTCCAGGGGCTTAATTTCAAATATGGTTTTGTCGATGAATTTTTGCAGGTTATTAAGCGTTGCTCTGATTTTTTCCTTGATAAATGCCATCTTATTAGCTCTCCTTTTATATTATTTATTTGATTACATATTGTTTTTCTACATGAAATTTCTCAAAACAGCCACGGCAAAACGGCAAAAATCCGGCATAACCTCGACGCCGTAGCGCGGCAGATGAACCCCCGTATTGTACACTTCGCTGTAGCCTATATCGCGTAAAGCCTTGACGGCTTCGTCCCGGTCAACGCATATTGTGATACCTTTATGTTATAAAAGAATTTTTTTATCAAAGCTAAACTATTATATCAGAAAAAAATATAACTGTCAATAGCAATTTCATGTTGTCTTGTATTCGTCCCGTCGGCAGTATTGTCGCGCGTTCGTGCGGCACACGCTCGGGGCGGTGCAGACACATTTTAAGACTGCCGTCGTAATCCTTCAAGAACATTAGTATCGCATGTTATTTTTTAATAATTATAACATATAAATACGGCTTTGTCAACAGCATGCGCATAATTAAACGGCTTTTGCGCAAACTATTTCAAAGAAAATCATAAAAGGAGCTGATGCGATGAAGGCTGTCATCATGGCGGGCGGAAGCGGTACGCGACTGCGCCCGCTGACCTGCAAAACACCAAAGCCTATGGCCGAAATAGCCACCGAGGCGGCAATGTGCCATATAATTCGCCTGCTTAAGCGATGCGGAGTGGAC
>CAYWMF010000338.1:0-1919 GCA_964459175.1 uncultured Oscillospiraceae bacterium | reverse complement strand
GGGTCGAGCGCCGAAGTGGGCTCGTCGAACAGCATGACATCCGGGTTCATGGCAAGCGCGCGGGCAATGGCAATACGCTGTTTCTGTCCGCCGGAAAGCTGATTCGGATATGCATCGGCCTTGTCGGGCAGTCCGACTCTTTCGAGAAGCTCACGAGCGTGCTTTTCGGCATCGGCCTTGCTCTTTTTGAGCAGCTTTATCGGCGCCAGCGTAATATTGTCGATTATTGATAAATGCGGAAAAAGATTGAAATGCTGGAAAACCATGCCCATTTTTGTGCGGAGCTTGTTTATATCGCATTTGCGCGAGGTGATAAGCTCATCTTCAAAATATATTTCACCGGAGGTGGGCTCCTCCAGACGGTTAAGACAACGCAGAAAGGTAGATTTACCCGAGCCGGACGGGCCGATTATGACGACCTTTTCGCCCTTTGAAATGTGTTCGGTAATGCCCTTGAGCACCTTGATTTCGTTTTTTTCGCCGAAATCCTTGCATAGATTTTTAACGGCTATCACCTTTACGAAGCCTCCTTTCGAGAACGGATACACATTGCGAAAGTCCGAGCACCAGCACAAGATATACCAGCGCCACCGCAATGAGCGGCATGTAGTTACTGTAGGTTATCGAGCGAATTTTAAGTCCGCCCAGCGTCAAATCGGCAACGCCGATGTAGAACGCAACCGAGGATTCCTTAAGAAGTGTGATGAATTCGTTGGCAAGCGAGGGGAGAACCGCCTTGAATGCCTGCGGAATAATGATGTAAAGCATGGTTTGCATGTAGGTAAAGCCCAAGCTTCTGCCGGCCTCGGTTTGGCCCTCGTCGATTGACATTATACCGCCGCGCACGATTTCGGAAACGTAAGCGCCGGAATTTAGACCGAAGCAGATTACCGCCGAGGTGAATTTTTCAACCCCGATAGGCAGCAGCACGACAAAGTAAACTATCAACAACTGTACCATGATGGGCGTGCCGCGCATTACCGAAAGATACAGGCGGCAGATGGCGGAAAGAAATTTCAGCTTACCTGTTTTTTGGTTGGTGCAACGGATTACCGCAACGATAAAGCCGATGACTATACCGATAAGCACAGCCAATGCGGTTATTTGAAGCGTTGTGATAAGACCGTTTGTGATGTATTTCCATTGCTGATTTACAATGAAATTGCGGTAGAAATCGTATTTAAAGGAGTTCCATGCCTTTATTATGCCGATGGCGGTGTCGGGCTTACGGCTGTCGTAGCTGTTAAGGGCAACGCAGTCCTTTATGCCGGTGCGCAGAGTGTTTTTGTTGGCAATGGAAATGGTTTCGCCGTCAACGGTGACGGTTTGCGTGTCGTCAATAATTTGCTTTGCATCCAAAAGCCCGCCGAATACTGTGTTTATAAGCTCGTCGGAAAGATATAATTCAAAAACGCCCTCGTTTACTTCGTAAATATATATGGTTATTTCGCCGTTTATTTCGGCCGCAGAAGTCAAATCCTGCATCATTTTTTCTGCGACGAGTTGTTTTACCTTGGTGGCGTTGGTCTTTTTGCCGTCAGCGGTGTTGTCCATATTAAATTTATATGCCGCCAGTATATAATCGTCAATGTTTTCGGCTACAACACTGCGCACATCACGCGTATTATAGGTGCAGTCGAGTATAATATCCTTTTCGTGGCCGTAATCTACGGAATTTACCGTAACGGTGGTAGAGTTAACAATAGATTGCGCGCCGGCAGCGACACTTTTGGGCAGAGCCGATAATGTCTCATCGACCTTTTGCTGTGCCTCTTCGAGTGAAAATTCACGCGATACGCTTCCGGCGGCGTTTTGAGCAATGGTAACGGCGGCGACGAAAATCAATATTGCCGCGACACATATTGCCGCGGTGAGTAATACACGATTTCTTTTGTTTTTCACTTTGAGATTCTCCATAT
>CAYWMF010000337.1:0-1948 GCA_964459175.1 uncultured Oscillospiraceae bacterium | reverse complement strand
GCGTCGTTTTCGTCGTAGCAATGCTCGAAAAGCTTTGACTTGATTTGTGCGGCATCGACTTTCCATTTCTCCGCCTCGTCATTTTTTTGCAAAAGCCGTGCCATTTTTTCGAGAGCGCGGTGAGAGGCGTAAAAATTGCAATTCATATCCACCGCAAGTATCGGTGCAACGCTGTCGTTTTCAGGCAAAACCGCGGCATTCATGCGAACGCCGTCCTTTTGATAAAGCCCCTGACAGCTCAGCCCCGTCAGTCTGCCGCTGTTATCGTGGCCGGTATCATAGCCCACAAAAAGCTCGATAAGACCGCGGCCGCTTGTCATACGATGCCGCCTGAGCCACGCAACCCACGCCTTGGCCGATTGGTACGAACGCTCCAGCAGCGCGCGGTCGCCCGACATTTCGCACACCTCAAGACAAAGCCGAGGAAAAGAAACGCATTCCTGAATTTGCGAAAAGCCCGCGAGATTTTCAAGAGTTCTTCCGGTTTTGGCGGGATTCATCAGCACAAACGGGATTTGCCCCTCATCGGTCTGATAATCCATAAAATAGCCAATGGTATTTTTGGCGACATCTATCGCCGACGGCTCCAGCCCCGCGTAAAACACCGAGTCATACACATGCTCCAGCCACACGCCGGGATAGGTTTCGGAGATAAGCAGCATGGGCTTGTCCATGCCCTCGAAACAGCCGATATGTATATTTTTTATTCTGTCGGCCGTTGTGGCGTAAATTTCGCGTATTTTTTCTTTGTTCAACATAATAAGCCCATTATTTCAGCTCAAATTCGCCCAGCTTGGAAGAAATTACGTAATCCGGCTTGATTTCGCGCAGGCGAACCATATGCGGCTGCTCAATATGGATTTGCTGGTGCTGCTTGCTTTCCCATGCCTCTATGAGCAGCAGCTCGTCCGGGTCCTTTTCGGAATAGTAATAGTCATAGCGAATACAGCCGTTTTCGGCTCTTACCGCCTTGACAATGCCCTCAGCCTGCAATTTTTCGACGAATGCCTCGCGCTTGCCGCTGTGGCATTTGAAGGTAACATAAATGGTGTACATAATTTATTTTCCTTTCGTAATAAAATGATTTTTGGTAAATGAATGTAGATTTTGCTCTGCAAAATCTTCCGTAATTGCTAATCTGCTTGCAAATTCCGGAGGGCACGCCTACGGCGTGACTTTGCGTTAGCTAATTGCTCATTTAGATATAGTATACCACACCCCCGCGCAAAAAGCAAGAATTATTTTAAGATATATCGCCTTTGGGCGTGCAAGCCAAAATATACCGCTCAAAAAACACAAATTATCCTTATAACTATTGACTTAAAATGAAAATTGGGGTATAATATGATTATTATTCTACATATTTACGGAGGGGCTTAATAATGACCGATGCATATATCACCCTGGGCGCCTCGGCGTCCAAAAGCGAAGTACATAAAGCAATAAAAAATCAGGACAAGGGCGTTTTTCCCGGCGCTTTCTGCAAGCTGTGCGAGGACGCGGCGGGAGATAAGGATTACTGCTCTGTCATGCACGCCGACGGCGCGGGCACAAAATCATCGCTGGCCTACATTTATTACCGTGAAACGGGCGATATTTCGGTGTTCGGCGGTATCGCGCAGGATTCCACCGTCATGAACCTTGACGACCTTTTGTGCGTGGGTATTACCGACAACTTCATCATGAGCAACACCATCGGCCGAAACGCTCACCGTATCGGCGGCGATATTATCAGCACGGTTATCGAGGGCTATTCGTCGTTCGTTGAAAAAATGCGTTCTTTCGGCATTAATATCACCATGTCGGGCGGCGAGACAGCCGACGTCGGCGACCTTGTTTCAACCCTTATTGTCGATTCCACCTTTTTCGCACGCATACCCAAGAAAAAAGTAATCGACTGTGCGAATATCAAGCCCGGCAACGTGATTTTGGCGTTGGCGTCTTACGG
>CAYWMF010000336.1:0-1953 GCA_964459175.1 uncultured Oscillospiraceae bacterium | reverse complement strand
ACTGTAAATGGCAGAACTCAGCCTATTATCCGGCCGCGCAGCCAAAAGCTTCCAAGTACGATTCCGATGTGCAGCAGTACCTCGAGTGGGAGCAGTATCATAAATTTGGCGTGGCGGGTTTTGTGATTTATCAAAAGCATTGTACAATACATAGGCAATGCACCACCGCACAAGCCGACCAGCAAAAGCGATTTTTCGCTGACACGACGCAAGTCTTTCACGGCGGCGATTTTGTCGTAACAGGTCATCATAAAAGTTGCCAGCCACATCACCGAAATGTAAAACAATAAAAGCTTCATATCGCGTTCCTTTCTTAAAATCTTCCTTAATTTTATCACAAAAGTCGAATTTTGTCAACCTATAATTCGCCATACCAGCGAATACGGTACATTGCCACCCTCCGCGTCAAAATCGTTCAATGAATGCACCAGCGTGTACCGTCCGCTTTCGACGGCGGTATATTCGACAAGCTTGACATTCTCGCGCGGTGAATCATCGCTTATTATTCGACTGCCGTCGGGTGCGAACAGCTCGAGCTTTATATTGTTTTTGTAAAAATCGGCTTCGGTTTTGCCGACAGCTTTAAAAAAGCACAGCACCGCACGAAACCGCTGTCCCACATTCAGCATCACATCGGCGTGACCGCCATGCGTCTCCGCGTCATCAATCAGCATCACACCGGATTGAATGCTCATATTTTCCAGTGCACCAACCGAATTCAAAAAGCCGGCACCGCTTTTTTGATGCAAAAGGTTATTTTCCGACACAGTCGGGTTATCATCTGACGATATACCATCACCGTCGGCACCGCATAGCAGTACGCCCTTGATAATCAGCGGAAGAAGTCGGGCGTTGGGATATTTTTCGGCTATCTGAGCGGCAACGCCCGCCGCATACGGTGCGGCAAAGCTTGTGCCGTACAGATTAAACCTGACATTTCGGCGGCTGTCGATATAGTGGATATAGCTTCCCGGCGCGGAAATATCGGGCTTGTTTGCAATATAAGCCGACTGTTTATATGCCGAGCAGTCGTCGTCCGACAGGTAGAACATCGTATACGGCGGCGTAAGCGGCGAGTACGCCGAATTTTTCGTTCGGGCATTGCCGACGGTTATTCCGTTAAAGCAGGTTCCGGGGCTTGCCACAAAGCCGCTGTTGCCCGCTGCCACCGTAAAACAAAAACCGACATTGTATATCAGTGTGTCTATCTGTCGGTCAAAATCGCTGTACTCTCCGTCGGGAAAGGCTTCGCCGGCGCTGTAATTAATAATCACCGCGCCGTAATCCAGGCATTTTTCTATTGCCTCATACACCTGCATCACGCCAAAGCTCGGTGCAAAGCAAACAATGCTTTTCGGCGCGATGCCGCGATACTCAATCCCATCGGAATATACGCTCCCACCGACGATTATGCTTGCGACAACCGATGAATGAACCGACGGCTCTGTCGGCGAATCGGCGCCGAGATCTACCAGCCGCCCCTCGCTTTGCGGTGCACGCAGCTGTGCGTCATTCGCGATATATGTAAGATTTTGAGCCGATATTACGCCGATTTTCACGCCGTTGCCCAAATAGCCGCCGTTTTCAAAGCTCGGCGAATGCGAGCCGTTTATGCTGTCGAACCTCACCTGGCGCGATACAATATCGGTTTCGAGCGGTATAAGCTGTTTTTCGATATAACGAGAAACGCGGCTTACTTCGTCGGCTTGCTGTATGCGGCAAAGCCGCTTGTGCGTCAGCTCCGCCACTATGCAGTGTGAATATTTGCTTGAATATATAGGCGTAATATCATACTTTTTTCCAAATTCCGCGTTGCATGCGGTGTAGTATTCTTTCAGTGCCCTGCGCTTTTGCTCTATCAAGCTTTGTGCGCAATGCAAATCCGAAAGTTTCAAGCCCTCTGCCGCGCCGTCGTTCGGCGCCATGCCGCTTTTGAGCCATATATAATATTTA
>CAYWMF010000335.1:0-1971 GCA_964459175.1 uncultured Oscillospiraceae bacterium | reverse complement strand
GTCATTCTCATATTCAAGCCATGCGCCGCGGTAGGGTATAACCGTGGTGGCGTAGGTTTTCTTGTTGGATTTGTCAAGAGTGACTTCGTAATACATACCGGGCGAACGCACAATCTGTGAAACCACAACACGCTCCGCGCCGTTCATAACAAACGTACCGTTGTCGGTCATCATCGGTATGGTACCGACATAAATATCCTGTTCCTTTACTTCGCCCGTGACTTTGTTGCTGAGACGAACCTTAAGCCGCAAAGGAACATCATAGTT
Organism: uncultured Oscillospiraceae bacterium; assembly: GCA_964459175.1. GTDB lineage: Bacteria > Bacillota > Clostridia > Oscillospirales > SIG627 > SIG627. The sequence goes on along the minus strand of CAYWMF010000335.1, from coordinate 1,704 downwards.
CACATCGCGATCCTTGCACTCCTCTATTGGATACTTCGGCTTGTTTTCAATGGTATAGTCAACAAAATCCACATTGATATTTCCCGAATAATCCACTATCGGTGAAACATCTCTTAATACCTCCCGCAGGCCTTCGTTAATGAACCATTCAAACGATTTCTTCTGAACCTCGATAAGATTAGGCATCTCCAGAGTTTCATTGATTTTCGAAAAGCTCATTCGGGTAGTGGTGCCGAGTTTCTGAGGCTTGACCATTAACCTATCACTCCTTTTGTAATTGCCGGTTAATTTTTCTTTCTGCTGCTTCGAATCGAAAACAATAATATTGATATAACGCACACTGCCGACATATAATATATTGCGAAACAAATCAAGACAAAATAACCGATTGTAATGCAGTATATTATGATATCATAAAAACTCAATTTTGTCAAGCAATATTTTAGAAGTTTTAACTTTTTTTGCATTTTAGACACAAAAAAGCCGTTATTTTTCAAAATAACGGCTCCAAGCTGTCGAAAAAATCAATAGTCAAACTTTTTGTAATGCGCAATTCGCAATCGAGGGAGATTTTGCTGTTCGGCGTTTCAATTCGATAATTTGCGATATTCCGCAGGCGAAATTCCGACGCTTTTTTTAAAAACGTCCGAAAAATAGTTTCTGTCGGAATAGGACATTTTTTCCGCAATCTGTGCTATGGAAAGATTTGTCTGTGAAAGATAGCTTTTGGCGTTCTCGATACGCTTATTTTCGTAGTAGGCGTACGGCGTCATGCCGAAGCGCTGACGAAAAGAAGAAATGATGCTGTTTTTGGAATAATTGAGTTCGCGGCTGATTCGATCGAGGCTCAGCTTGTTATCGACATTCAAATTGATCAGCTGCTCTACCCTTTCGGCCAGCGACAGCTCATTTCGCGCAACGCGGCGGCTGACAGCTTGCGCAATTTCCAGAACCAGTGCGGCAATGCGATACATTTTTTCGGCGTATTCCTCTTTTCCGCCGGCGATTTGCACGATTTTGTCCATAACGGCGGAAATATCGAAATTTTCGATATGATAAAGCTTTTCGGGTATATATGCGTCAAAAACAGCCTCGGCCAGTGCTCCGCCGAAAACCACCCAGCTTTTGACCCAAGGATTCTGCGGATTGGAATAGTACTTATATGACGTGTTTTTATGCAGAATATAAACGTCGTTTTTGCCGAGCTTTATGCTTTGGCCGTCGATTTCCAGCGTACCCTCGCCGCTTTTGATATATTCGAACGAAAGCGTTTGGCAATCACGGCGTGTTATGGTATATGTAGCATCCTCATAAGTAATACCGGACATAAAAACCTGAAACGGCGCGTCGCTTTTGCAATATTGAAAAAAGCTGTAAATCAGCTCGTTCCACTTATCCACCGTAACACCACCTTATAATGAAAAAAGCCGTACAGCATCGCTGTACGGCTATAAGCTGATGAGCCGAGTCGAACGGCCGACCTCATCCTTACCAAGGATGTGCTCTACCTACTGAGCTACATCAGCATATGGCGACCCGAAGGGGACTCGAACCCCTGACCTCTAGCGTGACAGGCTAGCGTTCTAACCAACTGAACTACCGGGCCATGTTCCAACCCAAGTCTTCGGGAATGGGAGCTATAGGGATCGAACCTATGACCTCCTGCTTGTAAGGCAGATGCTCTCCCAGCTGAGCTAAGCTCCC
>CAYWMF010000334.1:0-1981 GCA_964459175.1 uncultured Oscillospiraceae bacterium | reverse complement strand
CAGTCGCTCAAATCGTTGGGATACGGTACCGGACTTTACAAAACACCGCCGTATTTCTCGGTCAAGGTTCCGGTATTTTCGTTTGAAAAGCTCAACGACGTCAACTCCGCGCTCGGCCCGGAAATGAAATCCACCGGCGAGGTTCTCGGCATCGGCAAAACGCTTGAGGAGGCACTGTTCAAGGGTCTGGTTTCGGCGGGCTTCAAAATTTCCCACACGCAGGATCCCAACCGCCGCGGCGTTCTTATCAGCGTCAGCAAGCAGGATCAGCTTGAAATCGTAAAGCTTGCCAAAAAGCTGGACGACCTGGGGCTCAAAATTTATGCCACCGAGGGCACGGCTCAAGCCATTTCCGCGTTGGACATCGACGTTGAAATCGTCGATAAATTGAGCCACAGCGACGATATGATAAAGCTGCTCGAAAGCGGCAAAATCATTTATACCATCTACACCGGCGCCAAAAAGAAATCGGCCATCGATGACTATATCCGCCTGCACCGCCGTGCTTTACAGCTTTCGGTCGCCTGCATAACCTCGCTGGACACCGCAAACGCCCTCGCCGATATACTTTTGGGCAGATTTACGCAAAACAACACCGAGCTTGTCAATATAAACAGCCTGCGCACCTCCCGCAAAAAGCTGAATTTCTCAAAAATGCAGGGCACCGGCAACGATTATATTGTGCTCAACAACTTTGACAACGATATTTCCTGCCCCGAATCGCTTGCGGTTAACTTTACCAACCGCCACTACAGCATCGGCGCCGACGGTTTGATTCTCATTGAGCGTTCAAGCTGTGCCGACGCCAAAATGCGCATGTTCAACATTGACGGCAGCGAGGGCAAAATGGCAGGCAACGCCATAAGATGCGTGGGCAAATACCTCTACGACAACGGCATTGTTCAAAAGGAAACCATGACCATCGAAACCGCCGTGGGTGTGCGCGAATTAAAGCTTTACATAATGAATTCCGCCGTCAGCTCGGTTGAAGTCAATATGGGCAAGGCCGCTCTTGCGCCGAGTGAAATTCCCGTTAAGCTGGAGGGCGCAAGCGTCATCAGCCGCCGTGTAAATATCGTCGGCGGCGAATACGACATCACCTGCGTTTCGGTCGGAAATCCGCATTGCGTGGTATTTTGCGACAGAGTGGACAATATCGACGTGCCGAAAATCGGCCCCATGTTTGAAACCGCCGGCATTTTCCCGGAGGGCGTCAACACCGAATTTGTACGTCTTGTCAACAAAAATACACTTAAAATGCGCGTTTGGGAGCGTGGCAACGGCGAAACCGCGGCTTGCGGCACCGGCGCCTGTGCCGCTGTCGTCGCGGCAGTCGAAAACGGCCTGTGCAGCAAGGGTGAGGACATCACCGTCAAGCTCAGAGGCGGCGACCTTATCGTCAACTACACCGACAACGCCGTTCTTCTCACCGGCAACGCTTCGCTCATTTACGAGGGCATAATTCAGTATTAACCGCAAAATAAGTCAAAGTGTGCCGATATTCCTTATATCGGCACGCTTGTTTTCGGGTGGGTGTTATATGAAACAGAAAAATCAAATCAAGGGCATCGTTATATTGCTGTTCACCGCGCTCATTTGGGGGCTTTCATTCGTCGCGCAGAGCGTCGGCTCGCAGGATATAGGTCCGTTCACCTTCGGCGGTATACGCACGCTTATGGGCGCCATTTCGCTTATTCCCGTCATTATTGTACGCGACAAAATCACTTTTCGCGGCATGAGCCGCGAACAGCTTGAGGATCGAAAGCTACAGGACAAAAAAGCCCTGAAATACGGCTTTATTCTGGGGCTGGCTTTTTTCGCGGCAACCAATCTCCAGCAATACGCCTTTTCATTCGATGGCGCTTCAGCCGGAAAAATCGCCTTTATCACCGCAATTTACATGTTTTTCGTGCCGCTTTGGGGGCTTATCTTTTTAAAAAAGAAAATTCCCGCGCTCACTTGGCTTTGCGTCGTTTGCGGC
>CAYWMF010000333.1:0-1981 GCA_964459175.1 uncultured Oscillospiraceae bacterium | reverse complement strand
CTGGAGCCCTGCCCTATGTGTGCCGGCGCAATTATCAACGCGCGGCTGGAAAATGTCTTTTTCGGCGCCTACGACCCAAAGGCGGGCTCGCTTGAAAGCGTAATGAAAATGACCGATTTTCCGTATAATTTCAAGCCTTTTGTTCACGGCGGTATGTTGAAGGACGAATGCGCCGCCGCCCTGAAAAGCTTTTTTATCGCCCTGAGAGGCAGCAAAAAGTGATCATGCCGTATCACGGCATTAATATATTTTTGAAATTTAGCCTTGAGAATATTTCAAATGATGTATCAGTGAACCGGTTATTTCGTTCTCGTAATCGGTAACATCTTCGTTTTTATCTTCGAGATAATCGGATATATCTTCTTTTTCCGTATCATCAATGCAGGCGCACAGCAAAACCGAAAAAAACAGCGCCAGCATTATTATACACATTTTTTTCATTTTTTCTCCCATAATTTGCAAAATATATTGCGCATATCATTTCCTTTTATTTCTAACAAATAACAACTTCTGTAAAACATTATATCACAACTTACAGTTGTTGTCAATAACTAATAAAAAGTTTTTTATTTTACCACCGAAAGTTGTTATAATAATAAGGGTGATAAAATGATTGCAAATTTAAAAAAGCTGCGCACGGCCAAGGGGATCAGCCAGCAGCAGCTTGCGGACATATTATTGGTAAGCCAGCAATCAATAAACAAATACGAAAATCACGGTGTTGAGCCGGATATTGCCACTCTTATCAGAATAGCCGACTATTTCGATGTTTCGCTGGACTATTTGACCGGCCGAACCGACGTTAAAGAAATGGTGGAAAAAATAAAAATGTCGGACCTGAGCGGCGAAGAGGTACATATTATAAAAAAACTGCGTACCTTAACGCCCAAGCAGAAAAATTGCATTTTGATTTTGGCGGACAGCTACAAATAATTGCATCCCCCCTGCAATTTACAGTCGTGTTGTATTTCAAATGAAAAGTTTTGCCACATTCTGGATTTATAATCAAAAACAATGAGAATAATATTAGCAAATTGAAAGCAAATCGTAACTTTACGCGCTTTTTTCGCGATAACTGTTGACATTGACAATTATTTGTGATATAATGTATCCTGTTAAAAATGGTGGATTTAAACACAATTCCACACCGTCCCGCTTTATTTCCGCATCGTGTATATTGCAAGAATCAAAGCCGCGGACTGCAAATTTGAAAAAAATATGAAAAGAGGTTCTCTAATATGAAACTGGATTTGACCAAGTACGGCATCACCGGTGCCGCCGAAATCATTCACAACCCCTCCTATGAGGATCTGTACATTGCCGAGACCGACCCGTCGCTCGAGGGCTACGAAAAGGGTCAGGCAACAGAGCTTGGCGCAGTTAACGTAATGACCGGTATTTACACCGGACGTTCCCCCAAGGATAAGTTCATCGTAATGGACGAAAATTCCAAGGACACCGTTTGGTGGACAAGCGACGAATTCAAAAACGACAACCACCCCTGCACCGAAAGCACCTGGAAGGCGCTCAAGGAGCTGGCGATCAAAGAGCTGTCCGGCAAGAAGCTTTACGTAGTTGACGTTTTCTGCGGCGCAAACGCCGACACCCGCATGGCTATCCGCTTTATCATGGAAGTTGCATGGCAGGCACATTTCGTTAAGAACATGTTCATTCAGCCCTCCGAAAAAGAGCTTGAAAGCTTCGAGCCCGATTTCGTTTGCTACAACGCTTCCAAGGCAAAGGTAGAAAACTACAAGGAGCTGGGTCTCAACTCCGAGACTGCGGTTGCTTTCAACATCACCTCTCGCGAGCAGGTTATCCTGAATACCTGGTACGGCGGCGAAATGAAGAAGGGCATGTTCTCCATGATGAACTACTATCTGCCGCTCAAGGGCATCGCTTCCATGCACTGCTCAGCCAACACCGATATGAAGGGCGAAAACACCGCTTTGTTCTTCGGTCTTTCCGGCACAGGTAAAAC
>CAYWMF010000332.1:0-1988 GCA_964459175.1 uncultured Oscillospiraceae bacterium | reverse complement strand
CAGTTGCCGATTTCGTAATTTTTCTTAAATTACTGTCTTATCGGCACACGGGGAAGGCGCGCAGAGTATCGCAAAAGTTGGCTAAAAGCCGAGATTTATCGGCAGTCTAATACAAATATCCACCCTTTCGGGTGGATATTTGTATTTATTGCGGTTGGTTTTGTTTAACCGATTGTTACGAATACGCCGTCGGCGGTTTCGAGGTTAATGGTGTAGTAACCGTCGGAACCGGCCTTGAGGACGGTAGGAGTAGCCTCGTCGTAAAGGGTTACGGTGAGATCCTGTGCAAGCTTGAACTTGAAGGTTGCGGGCTTTTGCGCCTTGAGGTCGCTCATATTAACGACAGTGAAGGCGTAACCGGTGCCCTCTTTCTTTTCGAAGCAACCGATAAGCAGTGGCTCGCTCGCCTTGGTGTCGGCAAGGATTCTGAAGTCCTTATATTCGCCGCTCATCTTCAGCCAAGGAGTTGCGGAGGTGCAGTTCATGGTGAATGCGCCAAGGTTCTTGTACTGAATGTAAGTGTCGGAGAGGTTTCTCATTTCCCACATTACGGTTGCGCAATCGTCATAAAGCGGACGGTTGGGCTCTTGAGTGTAAACATTGAAAATGGACTGATAATCAGCATCGGTACCGGTCAAAGACCACAGCAGGATACCGGTACAACCGTAGGACAGCATGGAATAGCACTGCCATCTGTATTCGGCCTCGGAGGGATTGCGCTTGCCGGCCGTCCAGCCCCAGGTCTGAATGCAGCACCAGAAATCAGCGTCATGCTCACGGGCAACGGTTGCGATTTGGTTAATGGATTCGCAGTAATTGTTGTAGGTGGTCCAGGTTGCGGGGTTGCCGGCAGTTCCGTTGAGAGGATAAATGTCGGTGCAGATGTAGTCGTAATCGTAGGAGTCAAACCATGCCTGGCAGTATTTTCTGTACAGGTCGGGGTCGGCGTCGTAGTACTCAATAGCGGCGGCAGAAGCGCCCATCTTGAGCTGTGCGGCGTTAGCGTACATAGGAAGCAAGTTTATGAAAGGAGTTTTGCCGGGATAAATCTTGTTGTATCCGGCGGCCTGTTCACCGTATCTGCCGAAATTGTCGGTGCCGGGCTCGTCGGTGATGTAGTGGCCGTTAAACGACGGATGCTCTGCATAAGCGGCGGTCGAGGACGTAAGAAGGTCTGCATCGGTGGAGAAATCCTGGCCGAATACTTCAATTCCGTACTTATCGGCGTAATTGAATACAACATCGCGGGTTGAACCGGATGCCGCGCCGCCGGAAATGATAAGGTCGGCGCCCAAATCGCGGAGCCACTTCATGCCATCTTCGGTGCCGAACATAGCCTTGAAGCCCCAAACGCCGATACGCAGACGATCGCGGTCAAAGTAAGCGTTATCGTACTGAGTGGAAGCCATGTTAACGCCGAGAGCGCATTTGATAACTCTCTGCATAACAGTCGCAACCTCTGCGCGAGTGGAAAGGCCGGTGGGATCGAAAATTCCGTTGCCCTTGCCGTTGAGAATGCCCAGCTTCTGCATTGCATAGATTGCGTCAACAGTTGCCGCGTCACAGCTTGCAAGGTCGGTAAAGGTCATTGCGTCTTCGTAGCCATTCATGCTAAAGTCGAAGGTGTTGCAGTAATTTGCGATAACCAGCGCCATGGTAGCGCGGTCGATGGCGTCCTCGGCGCCGAAGGTTACGTCGCTGAGACCTGCCATGAGGCTATATTCCTTAGCCCACTGAATGTAAGGTGCGTAATACTCGGTTGTGGGAACGTCGCCATAGCCGGTGTTACCGTCGTATTTCGAGATATCAACGCCGTGCATTCTGCCCAGAACGGTGATGAACATGCCGCGGGTCATGGTATCCTCGGGAGAAAATTCGGTAGGAGAGGTTCCGCCGAACAGAGTTCTGTTGGAAACAAATTTGATATATTCCTCGCCCCAATGGCCGGCAATATCGCTGTACTGCTTGTTGTTGTAGCCCAGCGTATA
>CAYWMF010000331.1:0-2017 GCA_964459175.1 uncultured Oscillospiraceae bacterium | reverse complement strand
GTGTACTGAGTGGAAGCCATGTTAACGCCGAGAGCGCATTTGATAACTCTCTGCATAACAGTCGCAACCTCTGCGCGAGTGGAAAGGCCGGTGGGATCGAAAATTCCGTTGCCCTTGCCGTTGAGAATGCCCAGCTTCTGCATTGCATAGATTGCGTCAACAGTTGCCGCGTCACAGCTTGCAAGGTCGGTAAAGGTCATTGCGTCCTCGTAGCCAACCATATTGAAATCAAAGGTGTTGCAGTAATTTGCGATAACCAGCGCCATGGTAGCGCGGTCGATGGGATCCTCGGCGCCGAAGGTTACGTCGCTGAGACCTGCCATAAGGCTATATTCCTTAGCCCACTGAATGTAGGGAGCGTAGTATTCTGCGGGGTTTACATCGCCGTAGCCGGTGTTACCGTCGTAGGCGGTGGTATCAAGACCGTGCATTCTGCCCAGAACGGTGATAAACATACCGCGGGTCATGGGCATTTCGGGCGAAAATTCGGTAGGCGAGGTGCCGCCGAACAGGGTTCTGTTGGAAACAAAGTTAATGTACTCTTCGCCCCAGTGGCCGGCAATATCGCTGTACTGCTTGTTGTTGTAGCCCAGCGTATAGTTGGCAGCCTTGTTTGCAACGAAGGTGGTGTAGCCGGCGCCGTTGGTGTAGGACATTGCCACGATTTCGGTGCTGCCGTCGGCGTTGGTACGGATTACGACAGGGTCGCTGCCGTTGCCGGCGGGTGTGGTGGAGGTGAGCAGGTAATCGTTCTTGTTGTAGCCCTCGTGCAGGGAGCCGGCAGGAACGATGGATTTTTGCATTTTAGCAAGGAAATCCGCGCTCTTGGTAAAGTCAAAGTCGGCGGTATCCTCGGCAAGGAACGCATAAGCCTCGGACATGGTGCGGAAGAAGCCCATGCGGCTGATGTAGATGGAGGCGTTGGTGTCGTTGCCGTTGATGGGGTCAAGACGAACCGAGTTGCAGATGCCGACCCAGTTGCCCTTATACTTCGAGGTGTCGGAAAGATCGGTGATGGTGTTATACCAGTTTCCGTCTGCGGGGAAATCAAAGGGGCTGTAGGAAGCGTCCGAAAGCTCGGTCAGGTCGGAGGTTGTGAAGAACAGACCGCCGCGCTTTACGGTGGAGCTTGTCATATGACGATAAGCGAAATACGGGAACTCCTGGCAGTTGAACTGTTCGTCTGCGGCAAGCTTAAAGGTCATCATCGGGTCGTGCGATGTGGGGTTGATAACCATAACGCCCGCTTCAAAGCCGACGTTCAAGCCACTGCTTGTGAAAGAGTTGATATCCTCTTCATCGTCGAAAATCCAGGTGGGGTTTGCCTTACCGGAATTGATGCGCGGCTTTTCAACCATGGAATCCTCGGTAGGTGTGTAAGCCTTGGCGTATTCCTCGGTTTCGAAGAAAGCTATGTAGTCGATATACATCTGACTGCCGGTGGCCATTTGTCCGGAGGGCTCTGCCTTCCACATGCAGTCGAAACGAAGCTGGCTGATCATGCCGGACCAAACGGAAGAATCCAGGCTGACATCATCGTTTACGCTCTGAGAAGCGAGGTTAGCTTCTTTCATATTAAAGATATACTCAACAAAATCCGCGTCATTGGAGGAAATGGGGTAATGTGTGCAGGTAGAAGCTTTTATCTTGTCCTCGGTTGCGGTCGAAGCAAAGTGCATTTCGAACTGAGTTGCGTCGGACAGGTTGCGAATACGCATTTTTACCCAGGGATATTTATCGGCATTGAGACGCTGATTTGCAACAACAACATGGGGGTCGCCGTTTTTGCCGTCGCCCTCCTCGGGTCCGTTGAGCGAGGTGATAACGGCGTAGCTGTCGGTATATTCGACATTGCAGTTGGTTCCGGTGATACCGAACGCGGCATTTTTGTTGGAAAGGTTGAAAATCTTAGCGGGTTCGCCGGGCTTAAGATTGTTTTCTTCCTCGGTTGCGCCGCTGGTATATGCGGCATAGGTTGCGGCGTCCTTGAAAAGACCGACATACACTACGGTATGGC
>CAYWMF010000330.1:0-2029 GCA_964459175.1 uncultured Oscillospiraceae bacterium | reverse complement strand
GTTCTTGCCACGCTTTCCGGAGTTGCGCAAAGCGCCTACAAATTTGCCAACGATCTGCGTATTCTCCAATCCTTTAAGGAGATGGAGGAGCCGTTCGAAAAGCATCAAATCGGCTCGTCCGCCATGCCGTACAAGCGCAATCCCATGCGCAGTGAGCGTATTTGCGCGCTGGCGCGCTATGTAATTTGCGATTCGCTCAACCCCGCCATCACCGCCTCAACTCAGTGGTTTGAAAGAACGCTGGACGACTCGGCGAACAAGCGCATTTCGGTTTCCGAAGCGTTTTTGGCAATCGACGCGATTCTCAACATTTACATGAACATTACCAACGGTCTGGTGGTTTACCCCAAGGTAATCACCGCGCGCGTGATGAAGGAGCTTCCCTTTATGGCGAGCGAAAACATCATGATGCGTGCCGTTAAAAACGGCGCCAACCGCCAGGAAATCCACGAAAAAATCCGCGAGCATTCCATCGCCGCCGGCAAAATGGTCAAGGAAGAGGGACTTGAAAACGACCTTATCGACCGAATTTGTGCCGACGAGACCTTCCGCATTTCGCATGCCGATATTGACGAGCTGTTGAAGCCCGAGCTTTACATCGGCCGTTGCCCGGAACAGGTAGAGGAATTTTTGAGCGAATTCGTAAACCCGCTTTTGGAGCTGTACGAAAGCGGAAAAGAAGTCGAGCTGACGGTATAATATAAAAATGGCACGGTTTCCGTGCCATTTTTGAAATTTCAATGCGCTAATACGAAGTCACGCAAGCGTGCACACTAAAGTTTGCTTGCAAACTTGCTCACGTCAGCCGTAGGCTAACGGATGAGCTGTTGACGCGCATAGTTACCAATAAAATTTTCAAACAAAAACTCGCAATTAAGGAACAATTACATGAAACTGATAAAAAACGCAACAATTTACACCATGAATCCCGCCTGTGACGTCATCGAAAACGGTTATATCGTCATCGACAACGCGAAAATTGCGGAAATCGGCCGTATGCCGCACATGGGCACAAAAAAATTCGACGAAATCTGCGATTTGAACGGCGCGCCGGTTATGCCCGGGCTTATCGACGCGCATTCGCACATCGGCCTTATCGGCGACGGACTGGGCTTTGAATCGGACGATATAAACGAAATCACCGACCCGATACTGCCGCATTTATCGGCTATTGACGCGGTAAATCCGCTGGACAGATGCTTCAAGGAGGCCTATTCCGCCGGCGTTACCACCGTTGCAACCGGCCCCGGCAGTGCCAACGCAATCGGCGGTAGCTTTATCGCCATGAAAACCTACGGACGGCGCGCGGACGACATGATAATAAAAAATCCCGTTTCGATCAAAATGGCGCTGGGCGAAAACCCGAAATGCTGTTACCACCCCAAGGGCGACGCGCCGGAAACCCGCATGTCCACCGCGGCGCTCATTCGGGAACAGCTTCAAAAGGCAAGGCGCTACCTTGAAGCGATGGACGAATACAACGCCGCCCCCGACAAGGAAGACCTCGAAAAGCCGGAATTTGACGCAAAATGCGAGGCATTGCTTCCGCTTTTGCGGGGCGAGATACCGGCGCACATTCATGCACACCGTGCCGACGATATTTTCACGGCAATACGGCTGGCAAAGGCTTTCGGCATCAAATACAAGCTGGTTCATTGCACCGAGGGACACCTGATAGCCGACATTTTGGCCGAAGAAAAATGTGAAGCGTTTGTCGGCCCCGTTATCGGCGACCGTTCAAAGCCCGAGCTGGTCAACGCCACACCGCAAACCGCCGCCGCGCTGTCGAAAAGCGGCGTCAAGGTTGCCATAATCACCGACCACCCCGAGGTTGTATCGCAATATCTGCTGTTGAGCGCCGACATTGCCTACCGTTGCGGCATGGAATACCTCGAATCGCTCAAGGCAATTACCATCAATCCCGCGCAGATGCTGGGAATTGACAGCCGCGTCGGCTCTCTGGAAATCGGCAAGGATGCCGACCTTGTGATATTCGACAAGCAAATTTCGTATCACGCGGTTTCGCGCG
>CAYWMF010000329.1:0-2034 GCA_964459175.1 uncultured Oscillospiraceae bacterium | reverse complement strand
GGGCAATACGGTTGCCAACTCGCAATTGCGTGCGATTTGCGATACTGCCTTGAGCATGATGGTGTCGTCATGTAAATTGTCGAGGAAAAACTGTGTGCGGAACCACCAATCTTCGATTTCGACGCTTCTGTCAATGATTTTCCAGCTGTCGGTCAGCTTTTGCTCGGAGGTTTTTACTTTGGAGGTACAAACTCCGAACGCCGGGGCTATCCTGTGCCAGCGCACCGCGCGTACGATTTCGTACATTTTTGTTTTCAGATTTCTGTGTATGGATGGAAATGACATATCGGCTCTGCCGTCGATAAACGCGCCATGGTACGGGTGACGCATTATGCCCATTGAAAAACCGCCTGCCGCCGCGATATATGCCTCGTCCTCACAATTCACAATTCCCGCGTCGGGCAAAGCGGCGTTCGGGTCGTAAAGAATCGTATTGAGCTTATCCATCGTCATTGGTATCGACAAAATAGCGTTGACATCATATGTACGGTAGACGTCGCAATATGGGAGAACAGACGGAATCATGGCGTGTTCGATGAAAAGGTTGGGGGCGAATCTATGCACATTTTCGGTAAGCATTTTGCGAAATTCCAAATCTTGAGCGCTGTTGCCCCAATCGACTTTCCAGTATGAAAACCCGCTTTTGTTTGCTTCATCGGCACGAATTGCCCAATATTTATCGGACGACAAATCGCCCTTGAAAATTTCGCTTTCCTGCGCGCATACCCAGCCGCCAAGGCCTTTCCAGCCCAGCGCTTTCACACGCTCGACAAGCGTTTTTAAGGCGTCGGCGTTTGAAGCGGCATTCGAAACGGCGGACGGAAATTTTTCCTTGTTGAGAATAAGGCTTCCGTAATACCTCGGGTCGCCGTTCAAAGGAACGTCCCAGCTGTCGTCCATGACAATGAATAAATCCTTGCGTGCATTTTCGTGGAAATATGCCCAGCCGTATGGCTTTTTGTTGTCAAACAAAGCTTTTTCGCCGATGATTTCGCGTTGGCGTGCGGGCTTTCCGTCGCAGGTGGCGTAAAGCTGTACCTGCCATGTACAATAGTAATCCGGCGTGGGATTTACGGTATCCGGAACAAGATTTACAGATAATTCTTTCATATTGACCTCGTTAATCTATTGTTATTTCGCGTACATAGCCATTGAATGTGCCGTCGGTGACAAATTGAGTGAGTGTCGGCGTGAGCTTATCCTCGTGGTTCGTGTGCTTGTGCCCGGTTACAACAGCCTTTATCAGCGGCTCGCTTTTTATGTATTCGACAGCCTCCAAGGTCGTGCGGTCGGGCGTTTGCTGAAGTCGTCTGTCCTCGCTGTAGTGAGCAAGCACATCGTCGGGCGCCGCCATGACATATGCCGGCTCTCCGATAGGTGTAAGGCTTGTAAGGGTGTCAACATGAATCGGCACGTGCATCGCCAAAATTATCGGGTAGCCGCGTGCCGCTTCGGCTTTCAGGGCTTCAATTTGACCGTGGCTTATGAAGTAATAAGAATTGTCCAGAGTCACAACGTTGACGCCGCCGATGATGCGCGAATCAAAATAAAGATTGCAATTGAAATGCGGGGCAATTTCGCGAATTTTTTCCCACTTGTAGTCGTAATCTTCTTTAGCTTCGCCCAGCATATGGCAAAAATCATGATTTCCCGCGGCATAAATGTAGTTTGTATTGCTGAAATACTTGTCTATAAAATCAAAATTGCCCTTTGAGAAAAAATCGATTAAATCGCCGGTGTGTAAAATCGGCATGCTGTTTTGCTTCGCATAATCCAAAGCGGCAAAGAAAAAGTCTTCGGCGCAACCTTTATATTCGGTGTCGAAAACCTCTGCGCGGCTATGCCAAGGGTCATCGCGCGTTATGTGAGAATCGGTCATGTGCAACAGCTTTATCGGCTTCTCTAAGCCTATATGTACGGTATTCTTGAGTATTTTCAATTCTGCGGTCATTGCTTTCCTCCTTCAATTTTCATTGAATATATTTTACCACAAAAAATACTTGAAAAACATGCATGAATTGTGTTATAATATGG
>CAYWMF010000328.1:0-2040 GCA_964459175.1 uncultured Oscillospiraceae bacterium | reverse complement strand
ATTGCATCCATTTTTTAATTTCCTTTCGGTAAGATAATCTATAAAATCGGCTACCGCACCGTCCTCGCATTTGCCGGCAACAAAATCAGCATGAAGCTTGATATCATCCGGAGCATTTTCGGGAACCGCACTTATATCCGCCGTTTTTATCATTTCAAGGTCATTGTAATAGTCACCCATAGCAAAAACACAGCCTTTTGAAATACCGAGAATTTTGCAAAGCTTAATAAGCCCGACAGCCTTTGATACTCCTGTGGGGACCTGCTCATAATAATCTCTTTTTCTGCCGTATATCACAGCAGAGGTTTCAACAAATACCGATTTTGTATTTTCCTTTGCCGTAATTTCCTTTACGGTATTAAGATCCGCCTTATTGTCAAACAGATATACAACCTTATTCCAATTGTATTTGCAGGCTTCCTCAAAGCTGACGGTTTCGGAGTCAAGCCATTCGTATTTTTGATGGTCATAGGTTTCCCTTGTCGGCTTGATTGTCAAAATATCTCTGCCGCTGTGTGCCTCTATTCCGACGTTTAATCCCGTATCAAGCACCTTTTTCGTAATATAATACTCGCTTTTGTCGAGAAAAAGCTCATCCAACACCCTTTGGTTCTCGTAATCGTAGATCATACAGCCGTTAGCTACTACCGACGGCGAAACACGTGTCAGCTTTTCAAGAACGGGTTTCACAGCACCGACGGTTCTTCCGGTTGAAAGGGAAAAATATCCGCCCTCGTTCATAAAAAAATCTATTTTTTCGATATTTCTCGGATTTATCACACCGTTAACAAGCAAGGTTCCGTCAATATCGCAAGCCAAAACACAGCCCGAAAAAATACCCATTTAAGTCTCCATTCCGCCACATAAACAGCGGCATAAATAAGTTGTAAAATTCTTCTCGCCAAATAGCCTTCGGGCTATTTACACCTTTGCAGAAATTTCGTGAAATAATCGGGGAGCGTAGCTTCGAATTCCATATACTCTCCCGTTCTCGGATGAACAAAACCGACCTTTTTCGCATGCAGACACTGCCCATGAAGCTCGGTTATTACCTTTTTAGGCCCATATACATCGTCACCGGCAACAGGATGCCCGATATATGCCATATGCACACGGATCTGATGCGTTCGACCAGTTTCAAGTCTAAGTGCCATATATGTAAAACCGTTCAGTCTTTCAAGCACACTGTAGTGCGTAACCGCATTTTTGCCGTTCGAAGCCACAACCGCCATTTGCTTGCGCTTTATCGGATGTCTACCTATCGGGAAATCAACGGTGCCGCCGTCATTCTTGATATTGCCGTAGACTACCGCCTGATATTCCCTCGTAAAAGAATGCTCTTTAATTTGCCGAGCCAATTCGGTATGCGAAAAATCATTTTTCGCAACCATCAAAAGACCGCTTGTGTTTTTATCTATTCTGTGAACTATTCCGGGACGCATAACACCGTTTATTCCTGACAGTGAATCGCCGCAATGATACATTAAGGCATTCACAAGCGTACCCTCGTAATTTCCTGCCGCAGGGTGAACAACCATGCCCTTAGGCTTGTTTACAACAAGCAAATCCCCGTCCTCGTAGAGTATATCAAGCGGAATATTTTCAGGTTTCACATCATATGTCTCGGGCTCGGGAAAAGCTATAACAACTGTATCGCCGTTTTTTAGCTTATCGCTTTTAACGGCCGTTTTTCCGTTTAAAAGAACATGTCCGCCCAAAATAAGTCCCGAAGCTCTCGAACGTGTCACCTCGGCAAGCTCCGAAACAAAAACATCTATACGTTTTCCTTCTTCAAGCCGATAAACCGCCTCAATGCTTTCCGTCATTTTCCGACTCCGTCATTTTATTTGATTTTTTAAGCCGCATATCTTTAAGCGAATCCAATATAAAATACAAAATAAGCAGACCCGCTCCCGCGACTATCGCACAATCGGCAACGTTGAATACCGGAAAAGATGGAAAAAATTCAAAATGCAAAAAATCCACAACATTACCGTCATTGAAAACACGGTCAAGCATGTTGCCCAAGCCGCCCGAAAT
>CAYWMF010000327.1:0-2045 GCA_964459175.1 uncultured Oscillospiraceae bacterium | reverse complement strand
GTAGCACAAATCGTGCATCGCGGCGAACAGATCGTTCAGTGTGTAGGCAGTCTTGCCGCTCAGCTCAATCGGCAATTGAGCTATGGCATTGCCGTCCTTGTCGTTTACCAATTCGCCGTACTTTCTGACGGTTATGTAGGCGCTTATTGTGCTGTTTTGCGGTTCGTCGGCAAATACCGTAAGGCCGAAAACGCCAAAAAACATAACAACGCTTAATAAAAGTGATAAAATTTTTCTTGTTTGCATTTTGTCCAATCCTTTCATTGTGAATTCTCAAGAAATTTTACCTCGGCTCGCGAAACCCTGCGTATCGGTCGCCTCTACCACCTCGCATAAGCCGCATTGCAAAAAGCTGCGGCAATTTTAATAAAATTTACCACAGCAGTGTTTTCCTGTGATTATCACAATTTGATTGGCAAAAACACAAAGCCCTGTCGGCGACGCTTTTCAAAAAGCGCGCTTTCAGCACCTAATCAAAACTATTGCTCCTATGCAAGGCTTGCGCCCACACCTGCGGAGCAACATCAAAGCAGGTCTTGTGGCTTGTGCCGTCTCGGATTCCCCATCGTTTTTATGCCGCCTTCTCAGTTTCCCAATGACCGATTTTCACCGAAAGCATAAAAACTCCGACACATACACCGACTGTTCATCGCCCGGGATTCTCACCCGCGTTCCCTTTCCACCGACTATGCCTTGAAAGCTCTTTTGCGGCATAACCGACACTTTGTGTGACATATTAAATTTTAATACCATGCCTTGCGCCAAAGCGTTACATTTAAGGCATAATATTCTAATGATAATTATATCACATTTTTCACAATAAATCAACCGCAAAAGGCAAATCATATAATTTTATTTTGCAATATCCGCCGCTCAAATTCGCTAAAACGCCGCCGATTTTTAACGCTTGATGCCGCAAATTGCATTAAAACGGTTGACATTATTATTTTTTAATGCTATACTAAAATAAATTTACAAGAGGTGATTACTATGCAAACAAAACGCTTTTCGAAAAATGATGACGGCTTCGTATGTGAAAACTGCGGCAAAACCGTCCCGCCGCTGGGCTATACCTCACGCAATCACTGCCCCTACTGCCTTCATTCGAAGCACGTTGATATAAACCCCGGCGACCGCCTTAACGACTGCGGCGGCCTGCTTGTACCGACGCAAACCCTGCCCGACCCGAAAAAGGGCTTTATAATTATATTTAAATGTAAAAAATGCGGCGCCGTCGTGCGCAATGTCGCCGCCCTCGGAAAAACCGATGTGCCGGATAACGATAAGCTGCTGATAAAGCTTACCAACCCCGATAATGTGAAATAGAAAACACAGGCTTTGATATCATTTTGCACAAAATTATAATGCGTATTGACATTTTTTGTGACATATGTTATAATTTTATTGAGGTGATAACCTATGTTCACAGAATATCCGGCTCATATTTGCATAGCTGATGACGGCCGCAGAACTGTCCAAGACTGCAATACGCATTCAAAAAATACGGCGCGCTATGCCCAAGCGGCGCTCAGTGACATCGGTCTTGGAAAAACGGCGTATTTGAGCGGCTTACTGCATGATATGGGCAAATATAAAAACAGCTTTAAGCAATATATCGAGGCCGCCGCCGATGGCCGCGACCCTCGCCGCGGCTCGGTTATACATACCTTTGCCGGTGTGCGCTGGCTTATGCGGCGTTACCACGACGATGAAAACGAACCGTACAGAAAAATAACCTGCGAAATTATCGCCTTCGCCGTCGGAGCTCACCACGGGCTGTTTGATTGCGTCAATGAGTTGCACGAAAACGGCTTTATCCATCGTATGGAAGGCGCGCCAGACGATGACGAAGCGATTGACATTTTTTTAACAATATACTGTCCGCGTGATGAGCTCGACCGGCTTTTCGACGCGGCTGTTAATGAAATTGCGGCGCTGACGGGAGCTTGCATGAAAATGACAAAAGAGGAGAGCAATCAGGAGCCGTTTTTTTTGTTGGGGCTGGCGGCGCGCCTTGTCGCGTCGGCAGTCATGGAGGGCGACCG
>CAYWMF010000326.1:0-2081 GCA_964459175.1 uncultured Oscillospiraceae bacterium | reverse complement strand
CCTGCTTGAGCGACTTGATTTCGATATTAACATTGACAATCAGGATAATGAACATAAAGCACACCACCAAAAAGGCTATGCGCAAAGAAAAAGATTTTTGACGTACCGGCTTTTCCATATTCCTATCCTTTCGTATTTTACAGTCCGAAGCCACGCCGCGCGCGGCATAAAAGCAGATGATAAAACGCTTTTTTGTGCAAAAAGCACATAAACAGCGCCGTCCGTGCACCGATATACCGCATAAGGCAAACCGATTTCAGCGCGACAAAGGCGACGGCATGCCTCAGCGGCGATATTATATATCCTTTGACAAAGCCTATTATCAGCTCGGCCGCGCCCACAACCGCTCTGCCGACGGTTTCGCGGTACAGCATAAAGCCGCCAAAACAGCCGAAAATCGAAAACCAGCGCACAACGCCGTAATTCGCGCAGAAAATTGTCAGTATCAGAGCGCAGCAGGTGACGGCGCAAAAAAGCAAATCCTCGAAAAACACCGTGACGGCGTTGTGCCGAAAAGCGATGCGGATTATTCGAAAGATGTCGTAAAAACAGCCCACCGCACAGCCCAGCAGTATCGAGCAGACAAAAAACAGACATTGCTGGGACAGCGAAATTTCAATATCGCGAAAAACCGTCACGGCGTCAACCGAACAGGCGTTGCCAAAAGCTTTTTTTGGCACCGTCGTTTTCACGATACAAAAGGCAGGAAACCTCGCCTGTTACAATAAGGTCACCGGATTCCACATTCAGCTTATCTATATGAAGGTTTTGCCCTTCGATCGAAAGCTGTCCGACCTGCGTTGCAACAGAAATCGTTTGTTCGTCAAATCCGATGACCTCTTTAATTCCGCTGAGAGTTAATAAGTTCCTGTCGTTAAGCGACAGAGAATGGTGAGCTCCGGATACCTCATAAGCCATATAAATCCCTCCGAAACAGTACTTGTTAATAAATTATATGCCGCTCGGAGAAAAAAATTACCGTGTTAAATTATTTCGTAAAGCTCGCCCGCGTCATTTTTGCCGACATGGTCGAGAACCTTGAGTACCCGTGCTTTGAGAACACGCTCGCCAAAAGCTATTTCGATAATATCGCCTACCTTGACATCGTAGGATGCCTTAACCGGCTTTCCGTTGACACTGACATGAGCATTGTCACAAGCGTCGTTGGCGACGGTTCTGCGTTTGATAAGGCGCGAAACCTTAAGAAACTTGTCAATTCGCATTATTTGTTGATTTCGTCCTTAAGCGTCTTGCTTACGCTGAAAGAGCAATGATTGGATGCGGGGATGTCGATTTCCTTTTTGGTGTGGGGGTTTCTGCCGATTCTTGCCTCTCTGTGCTTTACGGCAAAGGTGCCGAAGCCGGTAACCTGAACCTTGTCGCCGCCGGCAAGTGCTTCGGTGATGGATTCGAATACAGCATCTACAGCAGCGGCTGCATCTTTCTTTTTAAGACCTGTTTTAACTGCAAGAGCGTCTACGAGTTGAGTTTTGTTCATAATAATAAATCTCCTCTAAAAAATAAATTTGTTAATTGTAACTCATCAGTTTGGTAATATTATAGCATTATTTTCTTTATTATTCAAGTATTTTTTGTGCATTTATATAGTTTTGGACGGTTTTTTCACTATTTTTAACGATTTGGAAACTATTTATTAATTATTAGTCTTTATTTCTTCCCAAATATCGTCTAATTCCGCCAGATTTTCGGCATTCATTTCTATACCGCGCTGTGCGGCAAGGCTTTCAACCTTGCCAAAGCGATCGACAAATTTTGCGTTGGCGTTGTAAAGTGCCTCCTCGCTGTTGACGCCGACCTTGCGCGCCAAATTGACGACCGACAGGAGTACATCGCCGATTTCTTCCTTTATGTGCTCGGCATCCTTTTCGCCGATGGCCTCCTCAACTTCGTCCAGCTCCTCCTTGAGCTTTTCGAGGGCGCTTTGTGCGTCGGGAAAATCAAAGCCCACCTTTGCCGCCTTTGAGCCGATTTTTTCGGCGCGGATAAGCGCGGGCAGGGCGGTGGAGATGCTGTCCATGACTTGCTTTTGGGTGGTTTGATGCTTGCGGGATTTTTTGATT
>CAYWMF010000325.1:0-2097 GCA_964459175.1 uncultured Oscillospiraceae bacterium | reverse complement strand
GGTATGCAGTGTGCGCTTAAACGGCAGTGAAGTCGGCGTTAAAATGTGGGCGCCGTACAGCTTTGACATAACCCGGTTTATCAAAAACGGTGAAAACAAGCTGGAAATCACCGTTACAAATCCCGCCGCCAACAAATACGACAAGGATGGAGCAAAATCCGGTTTATGCGGACCGGTTTATATCTTAAAATGAAAAAAATTTATTTAATTTCGCCCCTGATAGTTTTATTGATAATCATACTCATTGCCGCTTGCAGCGTAATGCGTATGCCGGACGGCACTGCCGACGTCGATAACGTAGCTCCGGGGCCGATCAGCGAGCTTGCGTTATCGAACGAGCCCGATGTTCAAGCAATATTGCCCTCTGCACCGACTATTGATATGAGCGTATATATGCAAAATGTCGGGCTTCCGACTCCTCACGGCTCGGCGTACGACGATGTGCAGCCGCTTGAATTCACAAAATCCGATGTCGGAGTCAGCATCGAATTCCAAATTGACACCGTATCGTTTCTTGCCGTCGGCGACAATTTGATCCACAGCTCGATTTATGCCGATGCGAAAGATGCCGCCGGCGGAATCGGATACACCTTCGACCACATGTACGAAAACCTCGCCGAACAGCTGAAATGCGCCGATTTGAGTTTCATTAATCAGGAATCGCCCATTGCCGGCGACGAATATCCGCCCTCCGGCTATCCTATGTTCAATACGCCGTCACAAATGGGGGACACACTGCTTTCGCTGGGCTTTGATATAATCTCAATAGCTAACAACCACATGCTTGATAAATACGAAAACGGCTTGAAAAATCACATAAAATACTGGAGTGACAAGCCGGTTACACTAATCGGCGGATATATGAACGAGGAAGATTTCAACAATATCCGCGTTGTCGAAAAGAACGGTATATCTATCGCTCTGCTTTCATATACTTACGGTACAAACGGTATGAGTCTGCCCACGGGCAGTGAAATGGTAATACCGCTTATTGACGACCAAACCATTGTTCGCCAAATAAAAAGCGCAAAGCAAAAAGCTGATTTGGTGTTTGTTTCGATTCATTGGGGCGATGAAAACGCTTTTTCGCCAAACTCGCGTCAGCGCGAGCTGGCAAAGCTTATGGCTGACAATTGCGTCGATGTGGTTCTCGGTCATCATTCGCACACCGTTCAGCCCATCGAGTGGTATGAACGACCCGACGGCAAAAAAATGCTGGTGGCATTTTCGCTTTCCAACTTTATGTCGGGGCAGGAGTATTCGCAAAACATGCTGGCCGGAATACTCACCTTTGACATTGAAAAAATAAACGGCGCCGCGACAAACATTACCAATGTTCTTTTCACCCCCACCGTCACTCACTATAACAATTCGTGGCGCGGCTTCAAGCTGTATTATTTAAAGGACTACACCCAAGAGCTGTACAGCACCGCGCGCTGTTCGCGTTTTGAGCCGAATGTGAGCTACTATACCAACAAAATAAAGAGCGTTATTGCACCGGAATTTCTGCCGGACTATTTAAAATAATTTTTTGCGAATTTTTTAAGCAATCGTGGAACTTTTTTGAAATTCGTCCGTCATATATATATAAACACTGAAACAGGAGGTAAACATCGAATTGGAACCTATTATAAGGGTTGAAAATTTGAGAAAGGTTTACAAGCTCGGTACTCAGAAGGTAATTGCGCTGGACGAAATAAATCTGGAGATTTTTCCGGGGGAAATATGCTGTATCCTCGGAACCTCCGGTTCGGGAAAATCCACGCTTCTGAATATGCTTGCCGGTCTTGAAAAGCCAACACGCGGCTGCGTATATATAAAGAATTCGCCGATCTCCGAAATGAGCGAGCGAAAGCTTGCTCTTTTTCGTCAAAAATATCTCGGCTTTGTATTTCAATCCTACAATCTTATCAACTCTATGACAGCCGTCGAAAATGTCGCCATGCCGCTTATGTTCAAGGGTGTCGGTAAAAAAAAGCGTGATAAAGCGTCGGTAGCAATACTAAAAACCGTCGGACTTTCATCTCACATGAAGCATAAGCCGTCGCAAATGAGTGGCGGACAGCAGCAAAGAGTCGGCATCGCGCGAGCCTTTGT
>CAYWMF010000324.1:0-2098 GCA_964459175.1 uncultured Oscillospiraceae bacterium | reverse complement strand
CATATATATTGCTGAAAAGAGGAGAACATATGAACAGAGTAACATTTAAAAGTGATTTATGCAAGGGCTGCGGTCTTTGCGTATCGGTATGTCCGAAGAAGATTATTTCTCTCGACACCGCTGTGCTTAACAAAAAGGGCTATCATCCCGCCGTTGTAACCGAGGCGGAAAAGTGTATCGCATGTGCATTCTGTGCCACTATTTGCCCGGATGTAGTAATAAAAGTTGAAAAAGATTGAAAAGGAGAAATATAAATGAGTAAAAAGGTACTTATGAAAGGCAATGAAGCCATTGCCGAAGCGGCTATAAAGGCCGGATGCCGACTTTTCTTCGGATACCCCATAACGCCTCAAACCGAGGTTGCCGAAACCTTTGCAAAGCGTATGCCAAAGGTGGACGGACTTTGCTTGCAGGCTGAAAGTGAAATTGCCGCTATAAATATGGTTTTGGGCGCTTCCTCCACGGGTAAGCGTGTTATGACCTCCTCGTCTTCCCCCGGAATAAGCCTTAAGGCAGAGGGCATTTCATATCTGGTAGGCTCCGATTTGCCCTGCGTTATTGTCAACGTACAGAGAGGCGGCCCGGGTCTGGGAGGCATTCAGCCCTCGCAAGCCGACTATAATCAGGCAACAAAGGCGCTTGGACACGGCGACCAGCATGTTCTGGTTTTGGCGCCCGCGTCTATTCAGGAAATTGCAGACCTTACGATGGAGGCCTTTGATCTTGCCGATATTTACAGAATGCCGGCGGTTATTTTGGCCGACGGCGCGCTGGGTCAGATGATGGAGCCGGTTGACTTTGAAGCTCGCGAAGCACGCGAAATCCCCGAAAAAACTTGGGCGGCAGACGGACACGGCTTCAAGCGCCCGCACAATATAATAAATTCGCTTTATCTTGAGCCGGACGCTCTCGAAAAAACCGTTATCGAACGCGACAAGAGATATAAAGAAATCGAAAAGACCGAGGTTAAATACGAAGAATATCTTACCGACGACGCAGATATAATTGTCGTTGCGTACGGCATCACGGCGCGTATTTCAAAATCCGCCATCAACGCCGCTCGCAAAAAAGGCATAAAGGTCGGACTTTTCCGCCCGATAAGCCTGTGGCCGTTCCCCAAGGACAGACTTTTCGAGCTTGCCGATAAAACCAAAAAATTCCTTACGGTCGAGCTAAATATGGGTCAAATGGTGGACGATGTTCGCATGGCGATACAGTTTAAAAAGCCGGTTGAATTCTTCGGACGTACCGGCGGTATGATGCCCTCTGTTAACGAGGTGCTTGAAAATATTGAAAAATATGCTGAATAAGAAAGGAAAAATGACATGGTAGTATTTGACAAACCCAAAGCTTTAACCGATATACCCTTTCACTACTGCCCCGGCTGTACTCACGGCATCGTGCACCGCCTCGTGGCCGAGGTGATAGACGAATTCGGCATAGAGGGCGACACTATAGGTATTGCACCGGTCGGCTGTTCGGTGCTGGCATACAATTATTTCAACTGCGACGTAATCGAGGCGCCTCACGGCCGTGCACCGGCTGTTGCGACAGGCGTTAAGCGTGCAAGACCGGACAAATTCGTATTTACATATCAGGGCGACGGCGACCTTGCGGCGATCGGTACGGCCGAAACCGTTCACGTCGGCGCGCGCGGTGAAAACATCACGATAATTTTTATAAATAACGCGATTTACGGCATGACGGGCGGACAAATGGCGCCCACAACACTGCCGGGTCAGTATTCCACCACCTCGCCCTACGGACGCGACCTGAAAATCCAGGGTAATCCGATAAGAATTTGCGAGCTTCTGTCGACGCTTGACGGAACCGCCTATGCCGAAAGAGTTTCGGTGGACTGCGTAAAGAATATAAACAACGCCAAAAAGGCTATCAGAAAGGCCTTTGAGGTTCAGAAAAACAAGCTCGGCCTTTCAATTGTCGAGGTGCTTTCCACCTGTCCGACCAACTGGGGCAAAACGCCTGAGGAGGCGCTGGAATGGGTCAGAACCGACATGATACCCTTCTATCCGCTGGGCGTTTACAAGGACATAACTGCAAAGGAGGACAAATAAAATGTATAACATTCTTCTTGCGG
>CAYWMF010000323.1:0-2099 GCA_964459175.1 uncultured Oscillospiraceae bacterium | reverse complement strand
GACGGTACACCGAAGCAAAACGCACATATGCAACCTCGTCGATATTTTTCAGCTTTTCCATAACCAATTCGCCGATATGCTCACTGCTGACCTCGGAATTCAGCGTCGAATTGAGATTGCTTTCTATTTCGTCAACCGCCATTTCAATAACATCGGTAGGCACCGGGCGCTTTTCGCAGGCGCGGCGTATACCGTTTATAAGCTTGGTGCGATCGAACGGCTGGCGTGAATTATCCTTTTTTACCACTATAATCGGAATTGTTTCGATACGCTCGTAGGTGGTAAATCTTTTTTTGCATTCAAGGCATTCACGGCGGCGGCGTATGGTAGCCCCCTCATCGGCCGGTCTTGAATCCAGCACCTTGCTTTCAAGGCACTGACAGGCGGGACATTTCATAAAATTTGCTCCTTAAGAATATTTTTTTACGATTTCACACATTTGGTCTAATTTCTTTTCCATATCCATTGCCAACGCTATCTGATTGCGCGCGCGCTCAAGATTATGGTTTTCGTGGTGTATTCTGAAATATTGGTCACCCTCGATGTGGTCCTTCAAAAATCTCGAAGCCAGCTCAATGGTGATAATAAACGCACCCCACGCCATGTTTTCAAGCTCGGTTTCGCCGAAAAAGCCCTTGAGCGGCTCGATAAAACCGCGGGTAAACTGCTCGTAAAGCGAAATGTTAAGCTTGACCTTGGACAAATCCGTTTCGTCCTCTGCCGCGGTATTGCAAGCAAAGCGCACGGCATCGCCGAAATCGAATACCGAAAGTCCCGGCATGATGGTGTCAAGGTCGATTACGCACAGTGCCTCGCCGGTGGTATCGTCCATGAGCACGTTGTTGCATTTGGTGTCGTTATGCGTAACTCTGAGCGGAAGCTTGCCCTCCTCCAGCAGATTTTGCAGGCGGCAGGCGATCTCGCGATGCTGTCTGAAAAACTCTATCTCGCGTTCAACGTCCTTGCAACGGCCCAGCGGATCCTGCTCGACGGCTTCGAAAAAATCGTCCATACGCTTTTTCGTGTTATGGAAATCGGGTATGGTAATTTTAAGCTTATCCGCCGGAAAATCGGACAAAAGCTTTTGAAATGTGCCGAAGCCCAGGCCGGTATTGTAAATTATTTGCGGATCATCCGACAAATCGTAGGTTGCTGAATCGCAGACAAAAACATACGCGCGCCAGAAATTGTTGCGGTCGTCGTAGTAGTAGTTTTTGCCGTCGGAGGTATGCAGAAAATCCAGCACCTTACGGTCACAGCTTTCGTTGCTGGCCTCATATTTTTTCTTGATATGAGCCGTAACCGCGTCAATATTTTCCATTATGGATATAGGGTTTTTAAACACAAAGGTGTTTATTGCCTGAACGACGTAAACCTTAAAATCGTGATTATCGTCCTCTACAGTAACTCGGAATGTACAATTAATATGTCCGTTTTTGATTTGCTCGGTGACAACACGCTTGCCGTTGACTCTGAATTCCGACAAAACGGTGTCAAGCTTTCGCTCGAGATATTCAATATCCATGTTCCCATTCCTTTCGATAAATAATAAATGTATCCACGATACTGACAGACTATTATAGTTATTTTAACACATTCGACAGAATAATAGAAAAACTTACCATTAATATTTTGTGTTCTATCTGTAAACATTAGTTCATACAGTTGAAAAACGTTATTTACATTTTATGCAGTGACGCAATATTTGCCACCTGCCGTTTGTTATCATGCCACAAAATGAACAGCAGTTTTTTGACGAAAAATTAACAAATGCCGTAAATTTTGTAAATATGAGCTTTTTTTCAAAAAAAGGCTGGTAATTTAGCGGAAAATGTGTTATAATTTTTCATGTGCGAACCATGCAAACACATGGTTCGTATATTTTGTCTATTATAAAAATCTATTATAAATTAGGAGGACTCATAATGAGCAAAAAGTATTGTTACCTCTTTTCCGAAGGCAACGCAAAAATGCGCGAGCTTCTCGGCGGTAAGGGCGCCAACCTTGCCGAAATGACCTCTCTCGGTCTGCCGGTTCCCCAGGGCTTCACCATTTCCACCGAGGCCTGCACCCAGTATTATGAGGATGGCAGAAAGATC
>CAYWMF010000322.1:0-2100 GCA_964459175.1 uncultured Oscillospiraceae bacterium | reverse complement strand
GTTTACAGTATTCCTTTTAACGACAATTGCCCGCGAATATACCGCATGGCTGAAAATCAAATCGGAAACGAGCTTTATGTCGTGGAAATAGGCTATAATCGCGTGCCTAAGGGACTAAAGCAGATTATGAAAAGAAATGTGTACATGCTTCACTACATTACCGACGGAAAGGGCAGAATTTTCGGCGGTGAGTTCGATGCAAATCATGCATATATCGTGACTCCCGGTGAGCTTGAAATTTTGGAGGCCGATGCTGATTTTCCGTACGAAACTTACTGGATAATGTTCCATGGTACGGAAGTCGAAAAAATTATCGAAAGATGCTACTTGCCAAATCACAGCGGCGTTTTTGAGTTCGGCAAGAATAAGGCTTGCGCCGAAATTCTGCATGATTTGCTTTTTGAAACGCAAAGCGTCAACGAATTTGAAGAAAGCTATGCCATGCAAGCGGCGCTGTACAAAATACTGTCGATTCATATGAGTAGCGCGCTGTCGAATTCGGGCGATACGCTGACGGTTGCGGCACAGTTAAAGGCGTTTATCGACCGAAATTACAGCAAACCGATACGAATTGACGGCATTGCCGCGCAGATGAACTATAGTCCGAGTCATATTTACAGGGCTTTTAAGCAAACATATGGTTTATCGCCCAAAAGTTATCTTTTGACGGTGCGGCTGGAAAAAGCAAAACAGCTTTTGAGTGAAAAAATATCGGTAAGTGAAGCGGCATATGCTGTCGGTTTCGGCGATCCACTGTATTTTTCACGAATTTTCAGCCGAACGACAGGTCAAAGCCCGACTGAATTTAAAAAATATAACAGCTGAAAAAGCCGCCGCGGAAATCCGCGGCGGCACGTGTGTAAATATACTCTGACAGTTTCGGCATTAGCAAACTGCACATTGCAAATGGATTGTCACTTATTTGTTATCCGACGGTAAATTGATGGCGATGGAAAGCTCCTCAAGCGATTTTTCCGGCACCTCGGACGGGCAATCGGTCATAAGCTCCGAAGCATTTTGAACCTTCGGGAATGCGATAACGTCGCGTATAGCGTCGGTGCCCAGCAGTAAACCGACAAGGCGGTCGAAGCCGTAGGCAAGGCCGGCATGCGGCGGTACGCCGTATTTAAAGGCCTCAAGCAGATAGCCGAACTTGACCTCACTCTCTTCCTTGGTAAGGCCGATGGCTTTGAAAACCTTATTTTGGACATCGGGCGTGTGAATACGAACCGATCCGCCGCCGGCTTCACTGCCGTTGATGATGATGTCGTACGCCTTGGAATAAACCTTGGCGGGCTCGGTGAGCAGATAGTCCAAATCCTCGTCACGCGGTGCGGTGAAGGGATGGTGAGTTGCCACATAGCGATCCTCTTCCTCGTCGTATTCGAACATCGGGAAGTCGGTTACCCACAAAAGCTTGTAGTCGTTGGGGTCGATAATGTTCATGCGACGCGCAACCTCACAGCGCAAAGCGCCCAGCGCGGCACAGACGATTTTGGTTTTGTCGGCGACAATGAAAATTATATCGTCCTTTTCAAAGCCCATTTTGTCGTATATCGCCTTATTTTCCTCGTCGGTGAGGAATTTGGCGTAGGAGGACGAAATTTCGCCGTTGTTGTTCTTTGCCCAAGCCAGCCCCTTGGCTTTTTGCTGGGTTTTGACAAAGTCGGTAAGATTGTCGATTTCCTTGCGGGTGAAGTGTCCGCCGCCCTTTACGTTGATGGCGCGAACCTTGCCGCCGTTGGCAATGGTGTCGGCGAATACTTTAAAGCCGCAGCCCTGAAGCACGTCGGTGAGCTCTACAATTTCAAATCCGAAGCGCAAATCCGGCTTGTCACTGCCGAAACGCAGCATGGCTTCGTCGTACGGCATACGCATGATAGGCGTCTGAATGTCGATGCCTTTGTATTCCTTGAACAGATGCTTGAGGAAGCGCTCGTTGATTTCGATAACGTCCTCCTGCGTTGCAAATGACATTTCAATATCAATTTGTGTAAATTCCGGCTGACGGTCGGCGCGGAGATCCTCGTCGCGGAAGCAGGGCGCAATCTGGAAATAGCGGTCAAAGCCGGCCACCATCAAAAGCTGCTTGTACAGCTG
>CAYWMF010000321.1:0-2114 GCA_964459175.1 uncultured Oscillospiraceae bacterium | reverse complement strand
ATATTATATATAATTAGAATTACGAGGAGAAAAACATGTTTAAGTACAAAACAAAGGGCACCTGCTCTCAGGAAATACAGTTTGATGTGGTTGACGGCAAGCTTACCGGCGTTAAATTTATCGGCGGATGCTCCGGCAACACTCAAGGCGTGGCGCGACTTGTGGAGGGAATGGCGCCTGAGGAGGCCGTCAAAAGGCTTGCCGGCATAAAATGCGGCTTCAAGCCGACCTCTTGCCCGGATCAGCTGGCTCGCGCAATACAGGAAAATTTGAAATAAATACCCGAAAGGAAGTTTACTATAATGAAATTATTTAAAAGCATTGCCGAAATTCAGCCCGAACAGCGGCTGGCTTTCGCAAAAGAAAATTATAAAGAATGGTGCGAAAATCCGCGTGTCGCCGCGTTGTTGGCTTCGGAGCTTGCCGAGGTAAAGGACGACGAGCAGGCACTTATCGGCGGATTTCTTACGCTTATCGGCTTCGGTACTGCCGGTCTGCGCGGTAAAATGCGCGCCGGTTCGGCAAATATGAATATACCGACCGTCGAGCTTGCCACTCAGGCGCTGGCCGCGGTTGTTTTGGAAAACAACGGCGCACAAAACGGCGTGGTGATAGCCTGCGACAGCCGCAATAATTCCGAGGCTTTTTCAAAAGCCGCCGCTTGTGTGCTGGCCGCCAACGGTATAAAAACCTATCTTTTTGATGCTCTGCGCCCGACGCCGGAGCTGTCATACGCGATCAGAACGCTGGGCTGTAAGGCCGGAATAAACGTGACCGCCTCACATAACCCCAAGGAGGATAACGGCTACAAGGTTTATTGGGAGGACGGCGCTCAGCTGCCGCCCGAGGAAGCCAAAAAGGTGTCGGACAAATGCACGGGCTACGACTTTTTCGCCGATGTAAAAACCACCGATTTTGACGCCGCGGTTAAGGACGGCAAAATAAAAATTATCGGCAAAGAGCTGGACGAGCAATACTTGACGGAACTTTTGACCCACATTATCAGTCTAAATACCGTAAAATCACAAAAGAATTTGAAAATTATCTATACGCCGCTTCACGGTGCGGGTCATGCCCTTGTTCCCGAGGTGCTTCGCCGCGCGGGCTTTGAAAATATTTCGACCGTTGCACAGCAAATGGTGCCGGACGGCAACTTCCCGACCGTCAAAAAGCCCAATCCGCAGTACGCCGAAAGCTATGTTCTGGCGTGTGAGATGGCGCAAAATAACGGCGGCTGTGATATAATTCTCGCCACCGACCCCGACGCCGACCGCGTCGGCATATGTGCGCCCGACAAGGACGGCGGTTGGTTTATGCCTACCGGCAATCAGGCGGGACTTTTGATGCTGGATTACATTATAAAACAGCGCCGTGCCGACGGCAAGCTTCCGACGAACGCTTGCGCAGTAAAATCCATTGTTTCGACTAAGCTGGCTGAAACGGTTTGCCGTAAAAACAACGTGGAAATGGTGAATGTTTACACCGGCTTTAAGTATATCGGCGAGAAAATCAAGGAATTCGAGCGCGACGGAAGCCACACCTTTATTTTCGGCTTCGAGGAAAGCTACGGCTACCTCAGCGGCACCTACGCGCGCGATAAGGACGCCGTCGCAACCTCGCTTTTGATAGCCGAAATGGCGGCGCATCATAAGTCGCACGGCAGAACACTGCGCGAGGCGCTGGACGCGATTTATGCGGAATACGGCTTTTCGGCGGAAATGTCCTACGATGTCATGATTTCCGCGCTGGACGTCAAGGGCAAAATGAAGCAGATTATGAATACCGCCTACTCCTTCGGCAATACTGCCGACAGCATCGGCGGGCTGAAAATCGCAAAAATAAAGGATTATCATGCCGGTACGGTGAAAAATGTCATTGACGGCACCTGCGAAAAGCTGAATTTCGCGCCGGACGATGTCATTGCGTTCGAGCTGGAGGATTTGTCGGAGGTAATTATCAGACCCTCCGGAACCGAGCCGAAATTCAAGATTTATTGCTTTATTTCGGCTGAAAACACCGAAAAGGCAAAGGCAAAATTCGAAGATATCAAAAAATCACTTTCATGGATCGAGGGATAAATTAAAATGGAAGAAATCAAAAAACAGCTGTCCGTC
>CAYWMF010000320.1:0-2119 GCA_964459175.1 uncultured Oscillospiraceae bacterium | reverse complement strand
GTGTAAAGCTCCAAGCGCAGTATTACGCCGAAGCGGTCACGAAGCGGCGCGGTGAGCTGACCGGCGCGGGTGGTAGCGCCTATAAGCGTGAATTTTTCGAGCGGTATTCTTATACTGCGCGCCGACGGGCCGCTTCCGATTATTATGTCGAGCGCGTAGTCCTCCATAGCGGGGTAAAGAACCTCTTCTATCGAGCGCGAAAGACGGTGAATTTCATCTATAAACAGCACATCGCCGTGCTGAAGCCCCGACAAAAGCGCGGCCAAATCACCTTGCTTTTCAATAGCCGGACCGGAGGTGATTTTTATATTTACGCCCATTTCGGAAGCGATAATGGCGGAAAGTGTGGTTTTTCCGAGGCCGGGTGGGCCGTAAAGCAGAACATGATCCAGCGCCTCGGCACGGTTTTTTGCCGCTTCGATATATATTTTCAGACTCTCCTTGGCCTTTTCCTGACCGATATATTCATCAAAGCTTTTCGGGCGCAGGGAATTGTCGGTTATCGCGGCCTCGTTATCATATTCGATAGGGGCGGGGTCAACCATGCGCTCCTCGAAGGTGTCGTCATCGTATTCGTATCTTTTTGCCATATATTACCTCATAAGCTTTTTTAAGCCTTGTCTTATCATGTCTTCAAGCGCGGTATCCTCGGATATGCCGTCGAGAGCATCGTAAGCTTCCTTGCGTGTGTAGCCGAGTACAACCAGTGCGTCCGCAGCGGCGGTGAAATTGTCGCCCGCGGTTGCTTGAACAGTGTCCTTTGAAGCGGAGACGGCTTTTTGAGAGGCCTGATTTTTCTTCATTTTGTCCTGCAATTCGAGAATGATTTTTTGTGCCGTTTTAAGTCCGATTCCCTGTGCGGCGCTTATGGCTTTTGGGTCGTTTGAAATGACCGCCATTGCAAAGCGCGCGGGGGTGAGCTCCGAAAGAATTGACATTGCCGCCTTTGGTCCAACGCCCGAAACGGTAATCAGCATTTGAAAGGTGCGGCATTCCTCGGTGTCGTAAAAGCCGAAAAGCTCGCTGGAATCCTCACGCGTTACAAGGTATGTGTAAAGCTTGACATCGCCTTGCGCTTCCGATAAATGCCCTATGGTTTTATCGCTTACGGTCAGACGATAGCCTATTCCGTGATTGTCTATGACAGCCATTCCGGCAGATGCCTGAACCAGCGTTCCGCTTATATAATAATACATTATTTTCCTCCGGTTTTTTTGGTGGGATTAATTGAATTATAGCCCGAAAGCTTCGAGGTTGAATTATGCGCATGACAAATTGCCAGCGCCAGCGCATCTGCGGCATCGTCAGGTTTGGGGCGTTCGTTGAGAGATAGCAGAAGCTTGGTCATTTCCATAATCTGATGCTTTTCCGCACGTCCGTAGCCGACAACCGCCTGCTTAACCTGAAGCGGCGTGTATTCGTACAGCGGAACACCGCTCCGTTCGGCCGAAAGCAATACTATTCCGCGCGCCTGCGCAACATTTATTGCGGTTTTTTGATTTGTATTGAAAAAAAGCTCTTCAACCGCCAAGGCCTGCGGACGGTAGGTTCTTATAATGCTGTTGAGTCTGTCGTATATCAATGCCAATCTGCGCTCAACGCGCTCTCCCGCGGGGGTTGTTATGGCACCGCAGGTGATATAATTAAAGGAATTTCCGAAGTAATTGATAACTCCGTAGCCCATTGTGGCTATTCCGGGGTCAACGCCGAGGATAATCATGAACACACTCCGGTGATTTGTATAATATAATAATGTATTTGCAATCGGGCTTGTAAGCCGGGTTCTGTACCGATGATAAGTCGGTGACGGTCATCTATCTCGACCACACGTTACCGTGTGGCTCAAGCCACTTGGGAACTGTCAGGCTGACGTAGCGTTCCACGTGTTGCTCCGAATAGGGTTTACAGGGCTGTACAGTCGCCTGTACGCCGGTGAGCTCTTACCTCGCCTTTCCATCCTTACCTCAAAAAGAGGCGGTATATTTCTGTTGCACTTTCCCGGGAGTCGCCTCCGGCGGGTGTTACCCGTTATCCTGCCATGTGAAGCCCGGACTTTCCTCACAGAAGATTTTCTGCGCGACCGTCCCGCCCGGTTGCAAATACACATAATATTATATAC
>CAYWMF010000319.1:0-2123 GCA_964459175.1 uncultured Oscillospiraceae bacterium | reverse complement strand
CAGGAAATATGGTCGCCGTCCACCGTGGGCTTGGTGCCGACGTTGGCAACGGCAATATACGGCTCACCATTGATGTAAACCGCGCAGGCATACACGCCTTTTTTGGGAATAATATGATCCGGCGGAAACTCCTGATTGATTGTAGGTACGCCGATTTCGCGCCCGAGATGCCGCCCTTGAACCACCGGGAAGTTTATATAAAACTGTCGCTTCATAAGCCGCGAGGCCAGCTCCATATCCCCCGCCTCGATAAGCGAGCGAATATAGGTCGAGCTTATGATTGTATCATCATATATTATCGGCGAAATAATCCGTGTCTGCGCGCCGTACTGCGCCAGCCTGTTTTTAAGATACTCGGCATCGCCGCTGTTTTTCTTGCCG
Source organism: uncultured Oscillospiraceae bacterium (assembly GCA_964459175.1). GTDB lineage: Bacteria > Bacillota > Clostridia > Oscillospirales > SIG627 > SIG627. Next base: position 1,742 of record CAYWMF010000319.1, on the reverse strand, counting down.
AAGCGGAAGTTGAAGCCGCACACCACATATTTGACATTGAAGCTTTTAATCAAAACCTCGTCAACGAATTCGTCGGGCGTCAAATCACGCACAGCGCAAAAGTCCTCGATATACATTTCATCCACGTTTTTGGCGGACAAAAGCTCGATTTTTTCGTCCAGCGTCGTAATGCTTTTGGTAACATATCGGCCGGCCATAACGTTTTCGGGATGTTCGTTGAAAGTCCAGACAAGGTTTTTAAGCCCATAGCGCCTCGAAAGAAAAAGTATCTCATCAATAAGCTTCATGTGCCCTATATGTAGTCCGTCAAAATTACCTATAGCGAGCGCGGTTTGATATTTTAAAGGCAAGGAAGATTTCGAAGTCAGTATCATAACGTCTCCTTAATTTTTATAATGATAGTATAGCACCATTTCGACAAATTTACAATGTTTTATATGTAAAAATTTAATATATTCATATTGAATTCGAATGCAAATTGTGCTATACTGAAAAGAGATAAATGAATGGCAGGATAAATATGGATAATATACTTTCGCAAATTGAGCTTTTGCGCAAGCAGCTCACCTATCACAGCCGCAAATATTATGTTGACGACGCGCCCGAAATATCGGACTTCGAATATGACAAAATGTTCCGCGAGCTCAAGGAACTGGAACAAGAATATCCGCAATATGACAGTCCGTCCTCACCCACAAAGCGAGTCGGCGGTACGGCGCTTGATAAATTTGAAAAGGTTTCGCATCGCGTTGCAATGCTCAGCCTTTCCAATGTTTTTTCGCGCGAAGAGCTCAATGATTTCATTATAAAGCTGGACGAAAAGATTCCGGAGCTGGTGGTCGAATATAAAATCGACGGGCTTTCCGTGCTTTTGGAGTATGAAAACGGCATTTTTGTCCGCGGCTCCACACGTGGAGACGGAATTATCGGCGAAAATATCACCGAGAATCTCAAAACCATACAGTCAATTCCGCTCGAATTGAGCCGTCCTATCCCACGTCTCGAGGTCAGAGGCGAGGTTTTTATGCCAAAAAAGGTTTTCGAACAGCTGAACGCAGAGCGTGAGCTGAACGACGAGGTTCCGTTTGCCAATCCGCGTAACGCGGCGGCCGGCTCACTGCGCCAGCTTGACCCCAAAATAACAGCTCGGCGCAAGCTGGATATTTTTGTTTTCAACGTTGAATACTCCGAGGGAGTCGAGCTTACCTCGCACACGCAATCGCTTGAATTCCTGCAAGAGCTGGGCTTCAAGGTTTCGCCGGATTTCCGCCGCTTCAGTACCTGTGACGAAGTATACGACGATATAATGCTTCGCGGCGAAACTCGCGATAAATTGAGCTTTGACATCGACGGCGCCGTAATCAAAGTTAATAATTTTGCGCTTCGTCGCACGCTCGGTGAACTTACAAGCACGCCAAAATGGGCCACCGCCTACAAATACCCACCCGAGCAAAAGGAAACTCTGCTTCGCGATATTGTAATCCAGGTCGGCAGAACCGGCGTTCTCACTCCCAACGCCGTTCTCGAACCGGTACGCCTTGCCGGCACAACGGTTTCGCGCGCAACGCTCAACAACAAGGATTTTATCGCCGAAAAGGATATTCGCATCGGCGACACTGTCTGCGTTCGCAAGGCCGGCGAAATAATCCCCGAAATACTGTCGGTAAACATTTCCAAGCGCCCGCCGAATTCGCTTCCGTTTGCATTTCCACCGGTATGCCCCTCCTGCGGCGAGGCGGTAT
>CAYWMF010000318.1:0-2130 GCA_964459175.1 uncultured Oscillospiraceae bacterium | reverse complement strand
GGTCAACATAGTAGGGCGCCAGCTTCGAGCACATTATTTGTTCACTGCTGACACAGCGGGTCAGCTGGTGAATTATCGCCGCAACGATTTCCATGTGCGCCAGCTCCTCCGTGCCGATGTCGGTCAAAAGCCCGGCAACATTGCTGCTGGGCATACTGTAGCGCTGAGAAAGATAGCGCATCGAAGCGCCGATTTCACCGTCCGGGCCGCCCAGCTGGCTGACAATCATCGCCGCAAGATCGGGATTCGGGCGGGCAATTTTTACCGGATATTGAAGCCTTTTTTCATAGCTCCACATTACACGTTGCCCCCTTTCTCCCACGGCATCGGACCTTGCACCCATGCCCATGAATCGCTTTCGTGATACTGATATGCGCTGAGCGGGCCGTATTTGCAAAGGTATTCCTCCATGGCCGCGCGTCGCATGTCGGACAGCTTTTCAAAATAGCACATTGCCTCGTTACAGCCCGGGTGGGTGTCCAAATACAGCCGCGCCTCGTCCATGCCGAAGCTTATCATGTCGATTTTGCGCCGCAGGCATTCGCGTTCGTTGGTCATTGGCACACACCTCTCATTCCGCAGAATGGCAGATCAAGATCACCGAAAATTGTACCGCAAAGCAAGCCTTTTTCTAACTCATATATGTTACGCCACTTCTGCATTTCGATCGAAGAAATGGCAAGATTGCCGCATTTGTCACCACAACCGCAGGCTTTTTCACTCGAACAGCCACAGCCGCTCGATTGCGAATAATTGCGCGCCGCGCAGTCTCCGCATGCCGCGTTTTGACGCAGAGGCGTGCGGTTGTAGTGCGGAATCGAACTGTAGGTCGATAAATTCGATACACGTCCGTTTCTTTGAAGCATTCTTGAATTGTCCAAAAATTAAAACCCCTTTCTGAATTTCGGAGCTTTTCGGCTCCTTAATATAGTTTATGAAAGAGGTCGAATTTTGCTAAAGAGTTGGAAAAATAATTTATATGCAAAATTTATTTCGGCAGCAAGTCGCTTCCCTACAGATAAAATCAACCATGATTGCGCATTGTTTAAATCACATATTTCGCGCTGTCGGCGTCAAGATAAAGCGTTGCGTTGGCGTGGCGGCGAAGAATCGAGGCCGGGCAGGCGGTGGAAATATCGCCGTCAAGCGTAGCTTTGACCGCGTTTGCCTTGGTGGGGGCGGGGACAATGCAGAAAATGCTCGCGGTGCTTGTCAGGCGCGGAATCGTAAGGCTCAGCGCGTGTGTCGGAACTTTGTCGATGGAGTCAAAGCAGCCGTCGTTCACCTGTTGATTGCGGCAAATTTCGTCCAGCTTTACCACCTTAACCGCAAGCGGGTCGTCAAAATCCGCAACTGGCGGATCGTTGAATGCGATATGTCCGTTTTCACCGATGCCCATGCACACAATATCAATCGGCTTTTGCGCGAGAAGCTCGGCGTAGCGCCTGCATTCGGCTTGAGGATCGGCGGCTTGACCGTTGAGATAGGCTACCGATTTGAACGGCGCCTTTGAAAAAAGTCGATCACGCAAAAAGTTGCCGAAACCCTGCGGCGCGTCCTTGTTCAGGCCGATGTATTCGTCCATGTGGAAGGCGTTTATGCGGCTGAAATCAATGCTTTTGTCGGCGGTGAGGGCAGCCAAAAATTCGTTCTGGCTCGGCGCGGCGGCAAAAATCATGCGTATTTCGTCCTGTTGGCTCAAAAGCCGTAATATTTCGGCTTTTGCCTCGGCGGCCGCATATACGCCCATTTCGGCGCGTGTGGCGAAAATTTTTACATTCAGATTATCCTTTTTGAATTCTTTAAGCATGTTATCTCACTTTCTGTAAACGGTTTTACCCTTTACAATTGTATATTTTACATCAATATTGTTGTCAAAAACCGCAATATCCGCATCAAAGCCGCTTACTAAAATGCCTTTGCCGCGCAGGCCGTGAATGACGGCAGGCGTGCGCGTCATCATTTTGACCGCGTCGCAAATGCCGCAATCGGCGTGGAGCAGCATGTTTCGAACCAGACGGTCGGCAGTGGCGATGCTTCCGGCAAAGCAGGAGCGATCCGGCATTTTGGCAACGCCGTCCTCGATAATGGTCTCGGTTCCGTTTTTAAGGCTTCCGAGTATCATTGTAC
>CAYWMF010000317.1:0-2132 GCA_964459175.1 uncultured Oscillospiraceae bacterium | reverse complement strand
AAACCACGATGGTCAACCTTTTGATGCGCTTTTACGACGTGAATTCCGGCGATATTCTCATCGACGGAACAAGCATTTATTCCATGACGCGCGACTCTCTGCGCCGCAATTTCGGCATGGTTTTGCAGGACAGTGTGCTTTTTGAGGGCACAATAGCTCAAAACATTGCCTACGGTCGTCCCGACGCAACGCCCGAAATGATAAAGGAAGCCGCCCGCCGCAGCGGAGCGCACAGCTTCATTCGTCGCCTTGAAAAGGGCTACGACACCGCTATAAGTGAAGGCGCGAAGAACCTTTCGGAGGGTCAAAAGCAGCTGCTTGCCATAACGCGCGTAATGCTGTGCAACCCGGAAATTTTGATTTTGGACGAAGCGACAAGCTCGGTCGATACCGTTACCGAAATGCACATTCAGCGCGCTTTTGACGAGATAACCAAGAACAAAACCAGCTTTATTATAGCTCATCGCCTTTCCACCATTCGCGACGCCGACATCATTCTGGTAATGGAAAACGGCAATGTTGTCGAAAGCGGAACACACACTCAGCTTCTCGCCAAAAACGGCGCATATTCAAAGCTTTATTCCGCTCAGTTCGACCAAAGCGAAGCCTGACGAGGTTGTACAAGTGAATTTTATCACACAAATTGATTTTGCAATTCTGAATTTTCTGCACGAAAAGCTGTCCTGCGGCTTTTTTGACGGTATTTTTTGGTTTTTCACCCGGCTCGGCAATGCCGGTATAGTATGGTTTTTAATCGCGGCTATACTCCTTTGCACCAAAAAATACCGCCGCGGCGGCATAGTAATGCTTTGCGCGCTGGCTTTCGGCTTCATTACCGGAAATTTGATTTTGAAGCCGCTGGTCGCGCGCCCGCGCCCCTGCTGGATAAACGAAACGGTACCACTGTTAATAAGCGTGCCGCACGATTATTCGTTCCCGTCCGGGCATACACTGTCGTCGGTTATCTGCTGTACCGTGCTTATTCTGGTCAAGCGGAAATTTACCGTTTTTGCCCTGCCGCTGGCGTTTTTTATCGCATTTTCAAGGCTGTATCTGTATGTTCATTTTCCAAGCGACGTGCTGTTCAGTGTCATTTACGGCATAGTGATCGGCTTTGCGGCATTTAAATTGGCCAAAAGGTATTTGCCCGGCTTTGACTATTGACACAACGCGCATAATTGTGGTAAAATATTATAATAATTAATGAAAGGGCGCTGACTATGAAGGACGATTTTTGGGATATTGACAAGCTTCTCCCACATAAAATTACCGCGGCGCCGCCTGTTCCGCCTGTTCCGCCTGTTCCGCCTGTTCCGCGCGGTATAGGTGAGGTTAAAGAAATATCCGACGGTGCCGCAGAGGAAAAATCAGTGTATATCCACGATATTCTATCTGCCGATAATTCATGCAAGGAGCGGGAAATACTCGATTATTCCGACAAAAGCAACATAGTAAAAAGCGTTATAATTTACGACTGGAGCATCGCCTACACCTACAACAACGATTTTTCCAAATCCGCGCATCGCGTTCACGGCATGGTGCCGACGGAAATGGCGGAATTTGTGCCGTTTTTCTCATATTTCCCGCAATATTCCGACATGAGCGAAGCGCAGTACAAGCGCTATCTTTGGTGGCGTGAAAGCGTGCGTAAAGGCGACTATCTCAAAACCGACACATCGTATATTTTTCTGTATATATACGAGCTTCTCGCGTTGGACGACGTTATTGTGCCGAGCGACACGCTGGACATTATTTTCGCGCTTTGGTCGGCTTATTGTGAAAGCCACCCCGAAATAAGCAAATATTTGTTTGACTGGACGGTAGATTATGCGCTTATTCACAACATTCGCATTCCGTTCGAAAAGCTGAGCGGATTTTTGCCGTTTGTCAAGCTACGCCGGCAATCAATACTTTACAACATGTATTTTTTCGATTACCTTTTCGCCGACGCCGAAAGGCTGACCGATAGAGATATTGTTTTGCTGTGCGAGGTACTTTCGAATTACAACCCCTTCAAAAGCAAGAGCTACGCGGACGAGGATTACAAAAAGCGTTTTGACAGCTGTCTTAAACCTATTTTGGCCGAATTTATCCGTGTCGGCTTTTTCGGCTCGGACGGCCCGTATTTAAAG
>CAYWMF010000316.1:0-2133 GCA_964459175.1 uncultured Oscillospiraceae bacterium | reverse complement strand
ATATTCAACAAGCTTATCGAAAGAAACACCACCATCCCCGTAAAGAAGAGCCAAATTTATTCCACCGCCGCTGACGGCCAGACCTCGGTTGAAATACACGTTCTTCAGGGCGAACGCGAAATGGCGCGCGACAACAAGACGCTGGGCAGATTCACTCTGGACGGCATTGCTCCCGCTCCCCGCGGCGTACCGCAGATCGAGGTTACCTTTGATATTGACGCAAACGGCATAGTAAATGTTACCGCCTGCGACAAGGGCACCGGCAAGGAACAGCACATTTCCATCACCGCCTCCACCAATATGTCTCAGGAGGACATAGAAAAGGCAGTTAAGGATGCCGAGCTCCACGCCGAGGAGGACAAAAAAGCCAAGGAAAACATCGAAACCAAAAACCAGGCCGAAGCGCTGATATTCCAGGCGGAAAAGGCTATGACCGACGCCGGCGACAAGCTGACCGACGACGACAAGGCACCCGTAAAGGCGGCTATCGACAAACTGCGCGAAACGGTTAAAACCGACAACTACGAGGCTATAAAGGCCGACACCGAGGCGCTCACTCAGGCGCTGTACGCAATTTCCTCCAAGCTTTACCAGCAGAATCCCGGCGCACAGGGCTTTGACCCCAACGCTCAGGGCGGCGCACAGCAAAACGCCGACGGCTCCTACAACGCCGATTTTACCGATAAATCCGACAATTAATCGAAAGGCTGCACACTTTTTAAACTATGGCTGAAAAAAGAGATTTTTACGAGGTTTTGGGTATACCCAAAACCTCAACTGACGATGAAATAAAAAAGGCTTTCCGCAAGCTTGCCATGAAATACCACCCCGACCGCAATCCCGGCGACAAGGAAGCGGAGGAAAAATTCAAGGAAATCAACGAAGCCTACGAGGTACTTTCCAACCCCGAAAAGAAAAAACTGTACGACCAATACGGTCACGCCGGCGTGGATCCGCAGTACGGTGCGGGCGCAGGCGGCTCGGGCTTTGGCGGCTTCGGCGGCTTTGACGTGGATTTGGGCGATATATTCGGTAGCTTTGTCGGCGGCGGAAGCAGTCGCACACGCAACGGTCCGACACGCGGCGACGATATAGGCTATCGCATGATTTTGTCCTTTGAGGAAGCGGCTTTCGGCTGTACCAAGGAAATTTCCTACAGCCGCATAGAGCAATGCTCCGAATGCCACGGTAGCGGCGCTTCGGCGGGCACAAGCGCCGAAACCTGCCCCAAATGCCGCGGAACCGGCCAGGTAAATGTGCGCCAGAACACTGCGTTCGGCATGTTCCAGACCACCAAGGCCTGCGACAATTGCCGCGGAACCGGAAAAGTTATCAAAAATCCCTGCAAAAAGTGCGGCGGCACCGGCCTTGAAAAGAAAAACAAAAAAATTGACCTTTCATTCCCGGCAGGCATCGATGACGGACAGCGCGTTTCGGCGCGCGGCCAGGGCAATGCCGGACGTAACGGCGGCCCGGCGGGCGACTTGATAGTCGAGGTTCAAATCAGACCGCATCCCGTATTCGAGCGCGACGGCTACAACGTATTCTGCGAGGTGCCGATAACAATGGTTGAGGCGGCGCTGGGCGCGGAAATCGAAGTTCCGACGCTGGACGGCAACATAAAGTACACCATACCCGAGGGAACCCAGAACGGAAAGCAGTTTACATTGAAAAACCGCGGCATTCAGAACATAAATTCCACCCGCCGCGGCGATCAGATAATTCAAATCGAGGTCGAAATTCCCAAAAATCTCAATGATAAGCAAAAGGCCGCGTTGCGCGAATTCGAGCAAACCCTCGGCAACAACAACAATGCCAAGAAAAAGAGCTTTCTCGATAAACTCAAGGACTATTTGAAGAAATAAAAACAGCGCAATTCACCGATTTCGGTGAATTGCGCTCAGTGTGTCGATTTTATCGACACACTGACAGACTTTCGAAAGGTCAGGGATATTTTGCCGATGTATGCCTGTCGGCGTACGATTGTACGATAGGGCATACAGCGGCAAAAAGCGTGTAATTGTGCGTAATACTCGATGTATTGCGCACAATTTATTTTATAAATTCAAAGTATAATCTCAAATTGACTTTATGCCAATCTTTACACGCGCTATCACGGCTTTCTCGACAGTC
>CAYWMF010000315.1:0-2139 GCA_964459175.1 uncultured Oscillospiraceae bacterium | reverse complement strand
ACTTATTATGAGGAGTATCGGTTTTGGAAGCGTGAGTTGAAAAGACTGTATTTGAGCCGGGTCCCTTTCATCGGGAACATTCTGTGCAAAATATTTTATAAAAAGAAATGACCGACGGAATTTTAAATCCGTCGGTCTTGGTGTGTTAGTAACTAAATATTAATGGTATGAAGAACCGCTTTTAACGATTTTGAAAAGTAAAATTACCTTAATTGCAAATTTCAATTATATGTTGTATCCGCTCACATCAACAACCTTTATTTCGTCCTTTGAAACGCAAAAGCCCATTATTTCGGCAATTTCGTAAAACGCCTGGCTGATTTCGCTTACGTAAAATTCCACATTTCCGCGGCCGTCTTGCTTTTCGTTCGGGCAGAGCCGAAGCGCCGTTTCCAGCCCGACATTGATATATTGCGCCGCGGGGTATATCATTTTCAGCGTTTCGGTGTAAATCGGATAATGAGTACAGCCCATTATAACGGTATCCACGCCTTTTGCCATAAGCGGTGCCAGATAACGCCGCGCAACGGTAACGGCAATTTCATCGTCATATTTTATGCCATTCTCGATAAGCGGCACAAACAGCGGACAGGCAATTGTTGCAACCTCGAGCGTAGGCTTTACGGCGATGAGCTTTCGGTTGAATACGCCGCTGTTAACGGTTGCCTGGGTGCCGATAACGCCGATTTTGCCGTTATCGGTTTTTTGCGCGGCGGCCATTACCGCAAAATCTATAACACTGTAAATCGGAACCTCAAAGGCCTTTTTGAGCGCATCATGCGCTACCGCACTGACGGTGCCGCAGGCGATTATTATTGCGTCGATGCTTTTGCTTATCAAAAACGCCGCGTCCTCTTTGGCATATTTGATAATGGTTTCGTTTGAGCGCGAGCCGTACGGTACACGCGCCACGTCACCGAAATATATGTAGTCGTTTTCCGGCATTATCTCAATCAGCTTTTTCAGCACGGTCATGCCTCCCAAGCCGCTGTCAAATACTCCGTATCGCATAGCTGTCACCTTACTTTTGATTTTTGTTGAAGCAAAAACGCTTGCTTTGTAGGTTTATATGTGTATATTATAACACATATAGGATATTTATGTCAAGCAATTCACATTAAAAAGCGTTTTGTCAAAAATACTTGAAAAAAATGGAATTTGTTATATAATATATCTGTCGGCAAAGCCGACGAAAGGTAAGACCTAAAACAGTGTAAAAGCCGGGCGGTTATGCCATCATCTCCGCGAAAGGAGGTGATAGCTATAGAAGAATACATAATATATTTTATGATTGTTCTGTTACTTTTAGTAATTTCCATAAAAAAATAACACGCCCCGTGCTAAAGTAGGCGTGTTATTTAATACAAGCACTTTGGCATAACCGTTTAAGGTCTTACCTTTTCTGATAATATTATAACTCCGAATCTCCGATTTGTCAAGGGCTTTGCAAATTTTTTGCAATTCACGGCGTCTCGGGGCTTTTTTATTCCAACAAGCCGTATTTCACTTTTACCCGCTCCAGCTTATCTATCATGGCTTCCGACATAAACCACAGGAAGAAAGCGGTTGATATCGCGTGAATCAGGTCGAACGGAAGTCCTGTTGCGTAGGCGGCGATAAGCATTTCGGCTGTTATTTTTTGCTGAAACATGATTACGGAGGCGGGGTTCATTATCCCACCGTATATTATAAGCGTTGCCAAAAAGCCGAACACGCAAAGAGCGGTTCTTGTTTTTGACAAAAGTCCCTTTCGGAAAAGCACACCGCCGATAAAACCTATAATGCCGAACGCGAACATCTGCCACGGTGTCCAGGGGCCCTGGCCGAAGAAAAAATTCGAAACAAAGCCGGTTATCGCTCCGACCAAAAAGCCTGCCTCACCGCCGAAGCATACGCCGGAAATTATCACAATCGCCGTCACGGGTTTGAACTGCGGCAGCATGTAAAAGGCTGCACGCCCGGCAACGGCAATCGCGCACAAAACGCTGATTATCAAAAGCTCTCGCGCACGCGGCTTTCGGCTTTCGAAAATCATGCAAAAAGGCAAAAGCGTTTCAAAAATTATCATCATACTGATAAAATAGTATTTACGACTGCCGAAATAATGCGCTCCGACATAAATTGTAATCGGGATTGCAA
>CAYWMF010000314.1:0-2144 GCA_964459175.1 uncultured Oscillospiraceae bacterium | reverse complement strand
ACTTTTCTGTGGTAAAATATGAATATTAAAAAAGAATGGTCACATCAGATAGGGGATTTAACATGGATTTTCAGGAATTGCAAGAGCAAAAGCATCGACAAATGACCGAAACGCCTATTCCAAAGCTCATCAGATCACTTTCGACACCTACGCTTATAACAATGATGATCACCTCGGTTTACAATCTTTGCGACACATATTTTGTCGGAAGCCTCGGAACCGAATCATCTGCGGCAATAGGAATAATTTTCTCTGTAATGGCACTTATACAGGCTGTCGGCTTTTGTCTCGGAATGGGCTCCGGTAACTATTCGTCAAGGCTTCTCGGTCAAAAACAGCCCGAGACCGCGCAAACGGTCGCTTCAATCGGCTTTTTCACTTCACTGGTCCTTGGCGCATTGCTCACCGTATTTGGCATTATTTACATTGACGAGCTGGTAATTTTAATCGGTGCCAGTGAAAGCGTCGCTCCTTATGCCGTTATCTACGGCAAAATCATTCTGATCGGCGCGCCTTATATGGCGGCTTCCTTTGTATTAAATAATCTTTTGCGCTCGCAGGGAAATCCGTTTTTGGGCATGATCGGTATCGGCGTCGGTGCCGTAATCAACATCGGTCTGGACCCGCTTCTCATTTACGTATTTGATATGGGCATCGCCGGCGCCGCATATGCTACAATCATAAGCCAGGCTGTTTCTTTTGTCGCTCTTTTGCTTCTTGTTAACGGCAAATACGGTCTTACCAAGGTCTCAATCAGAAGCTTTCAATTTGATATTAAACTGTATTTAGAAATTTTCCGTACCGGACTTCCGTCATTTTACCGCCAAGGTCTATCCTGTATTGCGACCATACTCATGAATGTTGCCGCACGCGGCTTTTCCGATGCGGCTGTCGCGGCGGTCGGCATTGTAGCCAGAATATTCCAATTCATGTTTTCAATCATGCTTGGAATAGGGCAGGGCTTCCAACCGATAAGCGGCTTCAACTACGGAGCAAAGCGTTACGAGCGTGTGCTTGAAGCGTTCCGCTATTGCGTCAAATGGACAACAATAATTCTGGCCATTGTCAGCGTTATAGCTTTCATTTTTGCACCGCAAATCATTTCCGTGTTCCGCGACGACGGCAACGTCATAGAAATAGGCGCGCTGTCACTGCGTTTTCATTGCGTTGTTTTACCGCTGGTAGGGTGGACAGTCATGTGCAACATGCTGTTCCAATCTATCGGCAAAGGCCTCTTTTGCTCGATTGTTTCGCTCGCACAGCAGGGCTTCTGCTTTATACCGATGATATTCTTTCTGCCGAAATATTTTGATATTCTCGGTCTGCAAATGAGCAATCCAATTGCAATTTTACTCACATTTATTATTTCTATTCCGCTCGGAATAATAGTCATCAACGAGCTGAAGTTCAATTCAATAAACGTACAAAGCGCCGCTCAAAACGAGAAATAGAAAATTCGGCACAGGAATGGTCGGGCGACGAGAAAAAAGTATTATAAAAAGGGATACAGCATTCCGTGCAATATCAACCGATATTCACTAACTGCTGTATCCTTGAATTTATTTAAACAAAGCTTTATCATGGAAGTTTTTCATACTGCGCTAATTCTGTAAAATGCAAATTTTACAGAATTGAGAGAAGGAAACAAATCAGCAAGGACAACATTTGAAGGTGTCCTTGCTGATTTCGGCTGTTTCATGACTTATAAGAAGCTATTGATTTTTGGATTTTTAAGGCTTATTGATGAGCAATATTGGTTTTAAGCTATATGCAATTTTTAGAAAATGATAATTCTATCGTTCTATGTTTTTCACTGCAGTTTAGCTTGCTCAACCAACAAGTTTTAAGTTAATGTGCATGCAAGCGTTGCCACGATTTTAATTCAAGATTTATCTTTGAATTATGCTTACACATTTACATTTGTTTTGCCGCAAGCAGCTTCAACCCGCCACAGATAAAACTATCTCAATTTTTATTCTTTTTCATATCAAGATAATCCTGCAAAATAATGCACGCCGAAAGCGTGTTCACAACATTCTTTTTCTTTTTCGCGGACGCGCCGGTCGCATTCAAATACGTGTACGCTTCAACAGTGGTATACCGCTCGTCCATAGTTTCAATCGGAAGCTCGCAAAGTGTCTTGA